>DATBAY010000196.1:0-6645 GCA_036271295.1 Lacipirellulaceae bacterium
TTGGCAGCATTACACGATTCCCGTTTCCAAGCTAAATGAAGAAGTATTCGAGGAGGGGCTCGGCTTCGACGGCTCGAGCATTCGCGGCTGGCAAGCCATTAACGAAAGCGACATGCTTCTATTGCCGCAGGCGGATACGGCGTTCGTCGACCCGTTTACAGAGATTCCGACGCTCTGCATCATCTGCAACGTACAAGATCCTATCACCCGCGAAGATTACACGCGTGACCCGCGCAATGTGGCCCGCAAGGCGGTGAATTATCTCAAGAGCACGGGCGTTGCCGATACGTGCTTCATCGGTCCGGAAGCGGAGTTCTTCATCTTTGACGACATTCGTTTCGATCAAACGCCGAACGCCGGTTTTTTCTACATCGATAGCGAAGAAGCTCAATGGAATCGCGGTCGCGATTACACCTTAGAAGGTCGAACCAACCTCGGTTATAAGCTGCGACATAAGGAAGGCTATTTTCCTGTTCCGCCGGCCGATGCGCTGATGGATATTCGCAATGAGATGATGATCACGATGATCGAATGCGGGCTGGATGTCGAAGCGCAGCACCACGAAGTCGCGACCGCCGGACAAAGCGAAATCGACCTTCGTTTCGACGAGCTCGTAAAAATGGGCGACAAGATGTGCCTCTACAAGTACATCATCAAAAATGTCGCTAAGAAGTACAACAAAACGGTCACGTTCATGCCCAAACCGCTGTTTGGTGATAACGGCTCGGGCATGCACACGCACATCTCGTTGTGGAAGGGCGGCCAGCCCCTGTTCGCCGGCAACGGCTACGCAGGGCTTAGCGAAATGGGCCTGTTCGCAATCGGCGGTCTTTTAAAGCATGCGCCCGCGATTCTGGCGTTCACGAACCCGACCACTAACAGTTACAAGCGCTTGGTGCCCGGTTATGAAGCGCCGGTGAACCTGGCTTACTCGCAGCGTAATCGCTCGGCTTCTTGCCGCATTCCGATGTATAGCCCAAGCCCGAAGGCCAAGCGGGTTGAATTCCGCTGCCCCGACCCGAGTTCAAATCCGTATCTGGCTTTCGCCACAGTTATGATGGCCGCGCTGGATGGAATCCAAAACAAAATCCACCCCGGCGAACCGCTGGATAAGGACATCTATGACCTCGCGCCCGAAGAACTCGCCGAAGTGCCGAAGACGCCCGGCTCACTCGGCGAAGCGCTCGCCGCGCTCGAAAAAGACCACGAGTTCCTGCTGCGAGGCGATGTCTTCACCGAGGACGTGATCAACACCTGGATCAGCTACAAGCAAAAGAACGAAGTCGATGCGATGGCCTTGCGGCCGCATCCCTACGAATTCTGCTTATACTATGACATGTAGTTCACACCGCAGCGATTCTCGACGAACCTAGTTCAAACAGCTGATTCTGGCACGCATCCCCTTCCGCGAATCAGTTCGTGCTATGCCACGGCACAAGAAGAATCGACTAGTCCAAGCGGCCCCACCCACTTCCCCGGCGAAGAAGTTGGCCGCGTACCGTGAGCCGATTGCGCTAGCGCTGATCCTAGCGGCGACTTGGCTCGTTTACTGGCCCGCACTCAACGGCGGCATGCAGTGGGACGACGAAGCCCACGTGACGCGTCCCGAGCTTCGTTCCGCCACGGGCCTGTATCGCATTTGGTTCGAATTTGGCGCGACCCAGCAGTACTATCCACTCCTCCATAGCGTCTTCTGGTTCGAACACACGCTGTGGGGCGACTCGGTGCTCGGATATCACGTCGTCAACCTCGTTTGGCATTCCACGGCCGTTGTACTGGTGTCTGCGATCCTCATTCGGATGCGGATCCCAGGTGCGATTCTGGCCGCTGCGATTTTCGCTCTCCACCCCGTAATGGTGGAGTCCGTCGCGTGGATCAGCGAGCAGAAGAATACGCTCTCTGCCGTGCTCTACCTTGGCGCCATGCTGCTTTATCTTCGCTTCGATGAAAAGCGCAATGTGCCCGACTACCTCTTCGCACTCGGCCTATTCGTGCTCGCGCTTATGACCAAGACAGTCACGGCGTCGCTGCCTGCAGCGCTATTGATTATTTTCTGGTGGCAACGCGGCGCGCTCACCTGGAAACGCGATGTGCTGCCTCTCGTCCCGCTTTTTGCATTCGGTCTTATCGGAGGGCTGATCACTGCTACGCTCGAGCGAAATATGGGCGGCGCACAGGGCACCGAATTCGACATGAGTTTGCTGTCACGCGGTCTGCTCGCCGGACGAGTCATTTGCTTCTATTTACGCCAGCTTTTTTGGCCGGCCAACTTGATGTTCTTTTACCCCCGTTGGAGCATTGACCCGGCGCAATTGTGGCAATGGAGCTTTCCTGTTGTCGTGCTGGCTTTCACCGTGATTTTGTGGATTTACCGGCGCAATCGCGGCCCGCTCGCCTGCTGGCTATTTTTCTGCGGCACGCTGTTTCCGGCGCTCGGTTTCGTGAATGTCTATCCGTTCCGCTATTCCTACGTGGCCGACCACTTCCAATATCTCGCCAGTCTCGGTGTCATCGTATTTGTCTCCGCGGTAGTCGCGTTGAATCTGCCCCGCTTACCGCTCGTGTCGCGTCGCATCTCCGTTGCGTTTTGTCTGGTAATTTTGGCCGCGTTCGCCAGTGTGTCGTGGCAACAGGCGGGAACCTATGCGAACAGCATTGTTCTCAACCGCGCAACAATTGATCGCAACCCGGGCTCCTGGGTCGCCCACGCCAACCTGGGATCAATTCTCGCTAATCAGGGTGATCTTAACGAGGCACTCGACCACCTACAAACCGCGAAGCGCCTGTTGCCCCATTCTCCCGAAATCCAAACCGCGCTCGCCGGCGTTCTGATTCAAGCGGGACGTCCCGAAGAAGCCATGAACGAAGCGAACGCCGCACTGCAGGCGAACCCCAACTTTTCCAAGGCATACGATAAACTAGGCGTGGCACTCATCCGACTCCGCAAATACGCCGCGGCGCTCGAACCTCTTCGCCATGCCTTAGAACTTGACCCCAACTTCGCGGCGGCGCGGGCAAATCTAGGCGTCGCGCTGGCACATAGCGGTCAACATCAGGAGGGCATCGACGAGCTCGCGAAGTCGCTCCAGGATAATCCGTCCCAACCAGATGCGCTCAATAACCTGGGGCTGCTGCTGGCGTCCGACAACCGAATTCAAGAAGCCGCCAGGCTTTTTACAATAGCAGTCGAACTCCAACCGGGTCGTGCCGAGTTCCGGAACAACCTGGGGAGCGCGCTCGCGCACCTAGGATCGCGGGACGAAGCGATCCACCAATACCTTGTCGCTCTCCAAGTTGACCCCAACTACTTTCAAGCTGGATTTAATCTGGCGACGGCCCTTGCCGATGCGGGGCGCCGCGACGACGCCATTGCAGCGGCGAAGCGTGCGCGAGCGGTTGCTGCTGCCGCACACGACACGGCCGCCACGGAACAAATTGATAGTTGGTTGCAGAAGGTTCTGACCCACGCGCAACCGCCTTCATCTAAATGATGCTGGTTGCCTCACGCCCTACAAGGGTGGTACTACGACGGATCTGTAAATCTCAGCCGGTTTCGCCGATCGTGCGACCGCCATCTACTGGCAAACACACACCCGTGATGAAGTCATTTTCTAACAGAGCCACAACAGCATCCGCCACATTTTGCGGCGTCCCCGCGCGCCGGAGCAATGTTCCGGCTACCGCGCGTTTTCGCTCCAGCTCCGATAAGTTCTCTGGTAGCGCCACAGGACCAGGCAGAACCGCGTTGACGCGAACTTTCGGCGCCAGCTCGACGGCGAACACGCGCGTCAGCGTCGGGATCGTGCCTTTCGAGGCAAAATACGCGGCATAGTTTCGATACGGCCGCTCGACCGCCCAATCGCCGATGTTCACAATCGCCCCGCCCTCCGCTTGCTCGCTCATAATTTCGCCGGCGTGCTGACAGCAGATGAACGGGCTCAACGCATTCGTTTCGAAGAATCGGCGGACGTCATCGGCGGCAGTTGTCGCGAGCGGGGTCGCTGACCAGATTGCGGCGCTGTTGACCAGCGCATCCAGCCGGCCGAAATGACGCCGCGCACGATCGATCATGGCGCGGGTCGCATCTTCGTCGCGCAGTTCAGCTCCAAAAGCCGCAGCATCGTGGCCTGCTCCAGTCAGTTCGCGCACTAGCGCTTGCGCGCGATCGAGCGACGTATTCGCATGGATTGCTACTCGATAACCGCGCGCGGCAAGCGTCCGTGCGATCACCGCCCCAACTCGCACTCCCCCACCGGTGACTAATGCGACTCGTTGTTCGTTTAAATCATTCATCGAACGGCATCACGCTGAAATCGCCAACTTGCTTTCTGCCCGTCGATTCGTTTCCCTTATCCGAGGCCATGAAACTGGGCAATGATGTCCCACGCCTGTTGCGGAGATTCCGCGTAGTCTATGAGTTTCAAATCATCGTCGTCGACCACACCCTCATCGGCCAATTGCTTGAATGTGATAACTGAATCCCAGTATTCGCGTCCGTACAAAATGATGGGAATCTGTTGCATCCGGCGCGTTTGCCTTAAGCAGAGGCAATCGAACAATTCATCGAGCGTCCCGAATCCGCCCGGAAAAACGACCAACGCGGCAGCACGCAGTACGAAGTGAAATTTTCGTAATGCGAAATAATGAAACTGAAAGCACAGATCGGGCGTAATGTACGGATTCGGCTCCTGTTCGTGCGGCAAGTCAATGTTCAGCCCGATGCTCTTGGCGCCGGCTTCAAACGCGCCGCGATTGGCCGCTTCCATCACGCCCGGCCCACCACCGGTCATGATCACAAATTCTGAGTGCCCATTCGAGTATTTCGCAGTCGATACAATGCGGCTGAACTCGCGCGCTTCATCGTAGAAATGGCTCTTGGCCATAATTCGCTCGGCACGCCGCAGCACTCGCTGCGCCTTCGTATCACCAGGATGCTTGTCCGCATTGCGCTGGGCCGTGCTTAGCACCGCTTCGGCTTGTTGACGCGGCATAATCTGCGTGCCGCCGAATACGACGATTGTTGAATCGATCTGATGCTCGCGGAGCAACGTCTCAGTTTTGAGCAGCTCAAGCTGCATCCGCAGCGGACGATTTTCCTTCCACTTGAGAAAGTCGGTATCGTTCTCCGCCAGTAAGTAGCTGGAGGATCCTAAAATCGCCAGGCGGTTTGCGGCAGCCGCGTCCGAGATAGGCGGCGTCTGCAGTGATTCCGCGCGCTTTGCCGTGCTGTCCCGCTCGCCTTCAATTACCTCGGATTCAACGCCGGGGCCGATTTTCCGCGTCGGGTCCTGGCTCGTCGGCGGAGCCGTGCTCGCGCGGGCTTCCGGCTTGGGTTCATCGCGTTTGGCCATTGTTATTTAGTTTCCTTACGAACGAAGTTTTTCATAGCCAACGCGTCGACAGCCCAATTGCAATAAACAGTAGCGCGAACGCCAACTCGATGAGCGGATGCTTCACCGGAATTCGACTGCCACAATCGTAGCAGCGACCGCCAAGCAGAAGCCAGCCAATGACAGGGACGTTGTGATACCAGCGGATGGGTCGATCGCATTCGGGGCAGCGCGATCGCGGCAGCACGAACCCCTCGCCCGTGCCGAGCCGATCCCACACCACGGTCAGAAAACTTCCCACCGCGCCGCCAAAGAAGCCTAACCAAATGACCACGCACCACCACATGCCGCTCGTGAGCACGTGATCCGTCGTTTGGAAAGAAACAGCCAGAGGCGTGAGCCAATTTGCCATGCTGCGAGTGTACGCAATTCCCGGCATTTGCGCAACCGGAACCCCGCGGCTGGCACGATCAAATGATCCCGTGCAACGGCCCGCCGGGCAAGGCAAGCGCGTCGACTCGTCGCGTCACTGCGGGATCTTCAACGAGCGGCGGCGCATGATGGGATTTGAGGCGAGCATCCAAAATGAGTGCTCCACGACAGCCCCAGTGCTTATCCTCAATGAAAGAATCGACGCCGTGAATATCTGCCGCCGGGTTCGTCCGCGTAAATGTAACCCACAAAAAGTTTCGCAGCGATGCGGCGACAAATTGGCTGTCATCGACGATGACGACGAGGCGGAACGGGATTTCGGATTGCGGATTTCGGATTGCGGATTGAATATCGCAATTTGGCGCTTCCACTGCGAGTACGCCTGGTAGGACGACTCGGGGATTTCGGAACCCCTGCGGAAGCAGAAAATCTGATTGAAGACTTTTGGCCAGCTCGAATCGTGGGCGGCCCACGGCGGCAATCACAACTTTTGAACCAGCGTTTAGCGCGCCCCCGGAATAATCGAGCGTATCGATCGTCGTTTGCGTTTGAAAATGGAGATCGCGCGTCCAATCGGCACGCCGCAACATGTGTTGCATGAACGCGGCCACGTCGCTGATGTCGAGCCCTGGATCGTCGGCGTGATTCGCAATCAACAAAAACTTTGCGAGCGAAAGTTGACCCTGGCCGAGGATTGCGTTCGCCTGTGTCAGCAGCTCTTGCGGCCGTTGCGATTCTAAAAACGGCCAGTAGCGCTCGCTGCCGATTGCCAGCAGCAGCGGATGGACGCCGGCCGCATCGACGGCATGCACCGCTTTTACACCTGGTAATACACTCGGGATGACCGGCCCCGTGAGCTCGTGAATGAGTTGCCCAAAGACGG
>DATBAY010000197.1:0-8847 GCA_036271295.1 Lacipirellulaceae bacterium
CGATCTCTTTGCGCTGTCATGCTGGCTTGCATGCTGGTGGTGGGCGATGGTGGCTGCGCGCTGATCGTGCCCGATGTGAGTCACGAGCCGGTGATTCACAACCCGTTCCCGCAATTGAGCAAAGTTGCCGTTGCGCCGTTCTTCAATTTGAGCGATGAGAAGACGGTCGACGGTCGTAAATTCGCGCTCGCTTATTTTGCCGAGCTTCAATCAATTCAAGGCTTCGAAGTTGTGCCGCTGGGTGTGACCGAGGAAGCGATCATTGCGCATCGTGTTGATCTGGCGAAGCCGAGCGAGGCGCGCCGGCTAGCCAATATTTTGGGTGTCGATGCGGTCGTGATTGGTTCGGTGACGGACTACACGCCGTACTATCCGCCGCGGTGCGGGTTGCGCGTGGAATGGTACGCGGCGAACCCTGGATTCCATGAGATTCCGGCTGGTTACGGTTTGCCGTGGGGCACGCCGGAAGAAGAGTACATCCCTGCCCCGCTCGTGTTCGAGTCGGAGTTCGCGCTGGCGAAGGCACAGCTCGCAACGCAAACGCCGGCGTGTGCCCAGATGCCGCTTGATCCGCCCGAGATGCCACCGCAGGCGAAAAAAGAGCCGGGCCCATTTCCGCCGGGAATGCCGCCGGAACTAACCGGTGAAAAGGATATCGCGAAGAACGGGTCACAGGATAACGTGCCTCCGGGCAAAGAAGGCGGAACGGTCGGCAAGCTCGCGGGTAAAGCGAAACCGCGATTCCAAAGCAGCCAAGTGGCTAAGGCGGCTTTTGAGCAATCCAGCACTATTGAGGAATTGCCGCCGAGCGCCAGCAGTGCGAGTACAGCGATGCCGCCGTCGCAATCGGCAATGGCGGTCGCTGACGGTATGACCGGCGCCACTAGCGCGCGCGGATCATTGCCGCCTGATTGGCCGGACGAGCGTGGGTTTATTCCGCCGCCGCCGAGTCCCGTTCGACCTGCTTGCTGCCCCACAGATGGTCCGGTTATGACGCACACGAAGATTTATCACGGCAATGATGGCGAATTCACTGAGGCGCTCGCCAGCTACTATCACTTCCGCGATGATGCGCGATTTGGCGGTTGGCAAAACTATCTGGAACGAAGCGATGATTTCATCCGCTTTTGCTGTCACATGCACATCGCGGAAATGCTTTCTGCGCGCGGTGGTGCAAGTGAAACCCGAGTGGTGTGGAGCTGGCCGGATTGCCGATAAAGCGTCGTAGAGTCGTGTTGCGGCTCGTCGTGAAAACGGAATTCCGACCGGGTCACCAACAACCGCTCGCCCCCCACCCAACGGCCGACAGCCCCCAGCAACTTTCGGCCACCCCCGCCCGCTGCCGAACGGAGTCTTGGCAAAGTGAACGACGACATCAACGTACTCGCGCTGATCAAGGGCAAGGAACGATACATCTTCCTGTACGACGACTCGCAACGCGCCGAAGCGCTGCGGATGCTCGGTCGTCATGCTTCGAATCCGGAGCTCAGCTTCAGCTGGTACGATGCGGCTGTGCTGAGCCAAAAGATTCGCCAAGAAGAACGGCAACAACGCTCGCGGACTCGCATGCCGCAAGTGACGGACAGCGAAGAGCTGTTTTAGGTGAGGATGCTGGATTGGGGATGCAGGGAGCAGGGGAAGACAATAGTCGCCCCGACCGATGGCTTCCCTGATGTCCCCTGCCCCCCGCATCCTGCATCCCGATTCCTTCCTCGCCATGCGTCCTCAAATCGGCCAGTTCTTGCAGTACTTGCGCGTGGAGCGTGGGGCTTCGCCGCATACGCTCAAGGGGTATCGCGAGGATTTGCACGCGCTGGCGGAGTATCTCTCGGACGGCGAAGGCAACAGCCCTGCCCCGGGCAGCATCACGACGAACGAGCTGCGTGGGTTTCTTTCGGCGCTACACGAAGCGGGTTACGCGAAGACTTCGATCTCGCGGCGATTGGCTTCGGTGCGCAGCTTCTTGAAGTTTGGCCAACGCGAAGGCTGGGCGAAGGCGAACCCGGCTAAGGCGCTGCGCAATCCGCGGAAGAGCCGGAAGCTGCCGCACTTTTTGACGAGCGACGAAGTCGGCAAGTTGCTTGATGCGCCGAAGGGTAACACTCCCGCCGCGATTCGCGATCGCGCGATTCTCGAAACAGCATACTCGGCTGGGCTACGCGTTAGTGAACTGGTCGGCCTGAACGACGGTGACCTCGACTTTGGGTCGGGTGTGGTGCGCGTGCGTGGCAAAGGGAAGAAAGAGCGGCTGTCGCCGATTGGTTCGTATGCCTCCCGTGCACTCAAAGGCTGGCAGGAGAAGCGGACGCTGTCCCCGCGCGAGAAGACTGGGCGGGACGCTCCTGTCTTTACCAACAAATTTGGCACACGGCTGACGACGCGCAGCGTGGCGCGGATGCTCGAAAAGTACATCAAAGAGACGGGGCTCGATGGGCGGACTTCGCCCCACACGTTGCGGCATAGCTTCGCCACGCATCTGCTGGATCGCGGCGCGGATATTCGCAGTGTGCAGGAACTTTTGGGCCACAAGAGCTTGGTGACGACGCAGATTTATACGCACGTGAGCACTGCGAATCTGCGAGCAGCGTATGAGAAGGCCCATCCGCGAGCGCGGTAGGTCGAGGCCTACAATTTGATCGTTTACGCAACAAAAAGTTGTCCATGTTTGTTGCTTCAAATGATCACGAAGTGAAGCAACAGATCAATAAGAAGCAAGACGGTCGCTATTTCCGGTAAGCGTTTAAGGTATCCCGCGTCGTCCATGCCTCGGTGAAAGTATGCGCCGATAACCACAAACAATAGTGTTCCCATCGCCAACCCGTCGGATGCACGCGCTTGCGTAGATGCGCGAAGCATGAGCTGATCTTCAACTAATTGATCGGGGGCTTGCCTTTCTGCCAACGCAAAAGACTGGATGATAACACGCTTTCCAATATTATTCAGCGATCCGATTTTCAGAGATATCGCAGAAATCGATAAAAGGCAGGCAACAATCCAGAAGGTGAGTGCCAGAGAAGTCTCGCTAACCTTATCTCTGAGTTGCATCGGCCTCGAAACCTTCAATAAGCCTCGCAGCGAACACTTTCTTTCATGCGGCGTGACCATTGCTCGCATGGACTTCAAGCTCCGTCATCAATAATAAATCGAGTACGCTGTACCCTTCGTCCGAGGTGAAAACAATGACGGTTCGTCCTGAGGGCGAGCGGGCAACGAAGTCTCGATGCTTTACATCGAAAGAGCGTCCGTCTGCCATCCGAATCGTGAATGGCCGGAACGGTGATTGTTGAAGCGCTTCGCTAAACTGATCAGTGGTCATATTCAAATTTTAGCAGCGGGATCTGGCACTTCAAACACGCTGAATCTGCTTCCAAAATGCTTTTGCTATGCCTTTATCGGCCAGAGGCGCCGCGAGCCGCGGCGGTACCCCAGTTCTGCTGGTTGTGCTGCTGGCTACCGCCAGGTGTGATTGTGAGCCACTCCCAGTTACCGTCGTGCACGGTGCGGGCGATGAGCATGATTTGGCCGGCGTGGTACGAGGTGTGGGTGAGTGACCGCTGAATGGCTTGCGGCACCGTGTGTTTTTCGCCGCGGATTTCGACGGACTTCGTCATCTCGTCGGCGGTGAGCGCGGCGATTGAGTCGCGGCATGCTTTCCAACCGCTATCGAAAAAGGCCATGAGCGAGGCGCGGTCGCCGGTCCAATCTTCAAATTCCGAGTCGCGGTTACGCGTTGGCTTTTCGCCGTCGGTGGTGAGGAAGTCAGTCCAGCGACTGTGCAGATTGCCGCCTAAGTGGCGCAGAATGGCGGCGATGCTATTGATGCCGTCTGTCGGTCGGCGATTGAGCTCTTCGTCGCTAAGTTGTTTCGCCGCTCCGTCGATCATTCGGCGGTAGCTATCGAGCACTTCCAGCGTTGCGTTTTTCCATAGATCGGTGGACATCTTTTTGCTCCTTACCAAAAATCAAATCTTTCGCGAATCATACGCCCAGTGCAGCAGTGCTTGGCGTTGCCGTCGACGGCATTTCAGATCGCCTCGCTTGCAGTTCTTGCGGATCTGCGCGACGTGCCGCTTGATCGCTTTCCAGCGTTTGATTTGTCGCTCGTCGTCGTCGCAACGCCGACCCATGTAGTAGCGGCAGTACCACTGGAACCAACCTCGCGGATCTTCTTTGTGCAACCAGCCTTTCTCACGCCAGACGGATAGCGGCTGCGAGGCGTTCACGCCGAAATGATTCAGTTTCGGATCATGCCGCTCTGCGCACAATTTCGCGTCGTCGAACCAATCTTCCGGAAACTCTTTTGCGCAGTCCGTCATGTACTTGCCGCCGAAGACGCCGAGTTCGAGCATTTGCTTCGGTGTGAGTTGCGGCTTGAAGTCCGACGCGAAATTCTTGCCGACGGGCTCAATGCGATAGTACGTGTACTTCCGCTGCATCTTGTCGTTGACGACGACACGGATCGGCTTCATGGAAATTGAGCAATCGTTGTTGCGGCATTCGCTCCAGCGCTAGGCATTATATCCGTCTGCTTAATGCGAAAGGACCCTCACAACCGGTACGATCGGATGTGAAGCGCTGTAAATCCCGCGTTTCGTTGACCCTCTACAACCCGTGACGTAGATATTTGGCAACAGAACTGCGCTCAAGTTGCCGAATGGCACAGGCGCTCGCGACGTAAGTTGGATCGTCGCCTCCGACGCAGGATGCGGATTTGCACTTCATTGAAATCAACGAATCATGACCAAGCCGCAATTACTGCTGGTGGATGACGATCGTCACGTGCTGGACTCGATGTCCGATTGGCTCCGTAGCCAGGGGTACGACCTAGACGCATCGCCCGGTTATGCAGACGCGCTCGAGCGGTTGCGGCAGAAGTCGTTCGACCTGGTGCTGGCGGACGTGCGGCTCCGCGACGGTGATGGCTTCGATCTGTTGGAGCAATGTCGGCGTAATTGGCCGGCGTCGCAGGTCGTGCTGATGACGGGCTACGGCTCGCCGGATGGCGCGATTGAAGCCATTCGCGCCGGCGCGTTTGATTACGTTACGAAGCCGCTCATCGACAACGAATTGTTGATGACGATCGAGCGGGCGATGTCGCAGCGCAGCGTGAAGCAAGAGAACGACAATCTTCGCCAGCAGCTCGATCGCAAATACGGGATGGATAACATCGTGGGTCGCGACCCGCGGATGCTCAAAGTATTCGAAATGATCGGCAGCGTGGCCGACACGCGGGCGACGGTGCTCGTGACGGGCGAAAGCGGTACGGGTAAAAGCATGATTGCCCGTGCCATTCATCGTCGCAGCGGCCGTGCCAAGGGGCCGTTTGTTGAAGTGGCTTGCGGCGCGTTGCCGGAAACGCTGCTAGAGAGCGAATTGTTTGGGCACGTGGCAGGAGCTTTTACCGGCGCGACTGGCGAAAAGATGGGCAAGTTCTTGCAAGCCCATGGCGGCACCATATTTTTGGACGAAATCGGCACCGCCAGCCCTGCCATGCAAGTGAAGCTGTTGCGCGTGCTGCAGGAGTTGAAGTTCGAACAAGTCGGCGGCACCAAGACGTTTGACGTCGATGTGCGCGTCGTGCTGGCGACGAACGAAGATTTGTCGCGGGCCGTGTCGGAGGGTAGGTTCCGTCAGGATTTGTATTATCGCGTCAACGTGATCAACATCGAACTGCCGCCGCTCCGGTCGAGGCCGAGCGACATTTCAACGCTCGCGCACAGTTTCTTGGAGCAGGTACGCGAAGATTCGCGTCGGCAAGTGACAGGCTTCGCCGACGACGCATTGGTCACGCTCGAGCGTTACAACTGGCCGGGCAACGTTCGTGAATTGCAGAATGTGATGGAGCGTGCCGTGCTCTTGGGAAAGGGGCCAATCATCACGGTGGCCGATCTTCCAACTGAAGTTCGCGGCACCGGCGCCGTGATAATGAGCTCACCCGCGGGCACGAGAACCCTCAAAGAAGCGCTCGAAGGCCCCGAGCGGCAGATCATCCGCGAAGTGCTCGAATCCAATGGTTGGAACCGTAATTTGACGGCGGATCAACTCGGCATTAATCGCACGACACTATACAAAAAGATGAAGCGACTTGGCCTCGAAGATGGCCGAGTTGGCGTGATGTAATCGTCCGCAACGCTCAACGACTCGAGTGAGCTCGGCCGCTAGTCGATCACGACACTTTACTTTGTTTCAGCGTTAGAAGCGGGAGCTTCCGCTGGTGTCGTCGCAGCCGGTGGTTCAGCGGGAGCTGCGGCGCCTTTCTCGTCCGCAGCGGATTCCGTCTTAGCGGCATCCGTTGTCGGTTCAGCCGGCGTCGTGGCTGCAGCCGCGGGCGACTTAGCCGTTGAATCGGTGGTCGAACCAGCGTGGAGCTGGTTGTGCATATCTAAAAGTGCCTTGTCGACTTCGGGCAGAAAGTCTTTGGCGAAGCGCAATGCGGAGCTTTGCTCCGCCGTTTCCATCGGATCGCGCATCTCGCTCGTGAAGTACATTTTGTAAAGAGCGCGCGTATTGCCGAAGTGGAAGCGAGCGTTGCTTGGCGCTTCCCACTCGACCTTGTTCTCGTTCTCTGGCGATTCGGGGTTGTACCACGTCCAGAAAACGCGAATCAGGGAGCGCCCCGAAAGGGCATCCTCTTTGAAGAACGTGTTGGTCCACATGGGCGTATCAGGCAGGCCGGTCAACACGAGGTTGTACGTCGAATTTTCCTTGCCACGCGCTTCAAACCCGGAGCCGCGGTAGCAGACATCGGGTGTATGGAAGGCCACATCGCGCGAATGGCCAACGATGAGCCAAAGATCCACGCGTTCCCCCGTCCGCGAGTTGCGGTAGGTTCGAGACACCGCGCCAATCGCACCGGCGACCTTTTGCACCGTGGGATCAACCGGTTTGTCTTCACCGTGCCAATCGCCGAAATCCTTGGGCACGGAGCTGATCAATTTTGCCCGTTCATCCGCACTAACATTAGTGCCAGACATGCGATCAGTCATCCGAACTTCCTGAATCGTGAGTCCGACGATGAGCAGAACGCCAATCAAAAGTGGTAGATATCGAGCCACGATGATAACCTCCGGCTGATTTGCTTCAGCCAGCGAGTGGAGAAGCCGTCCTGGGACACAAGGACCAATACAAGCGCGATTTAGTTACGCGTTTTGGCAGAGGACGGTTCGAACTGTTGGCACGTCACCGGACGGAGCCCGCGACTCATTTCACGGTAGGCTCATGCCTCAGACCTGTCAAGGAAACGCTGCCCGGCCACAACGTTGGGATGAGCCGGCCAGGGCAAACGGGTCTGTGTTCGAACAAATCGGCGTGATTGGGTGCGAGAAGCGTTACAGGTCCTTCAATCGAATCGCTAGTTTGCGACGGGGACGGGCCGGCGTCTGGCTGCCGACAAAAAAACCGAGCCCGGGCGTTGGTCCGCCGGGGCTCGGTTTATGTTTTTGCACGATCGCAATGCTAGTTGGAAAGATTCGCCAGTGTGCTCGGCAGAGCTGGTGGCGGATCATCGGCGGAGCCGGATCTCGCGGCCGGCGTCGGCCGTTCTATCCGTGGCGGCTGCAGCGCCGGAAGGCGGCTTGCTTCTCGAACTGGCGCGATCTTTTGGATTGCTCCTGGTCCGTACGGAAGCGCCGGCGGCGGATCGTATTCTCCCGTCGGCCCGGTGCTATTCGGGCGGCCGCCTCCTGGAGCTTGCGGCTCGTACGGCGGAAGTGCACGACGCGGTGCCGTCGGCTCGCCCGTGTCACCTGGCAGGCGTCCAGGAGCGTTGGGAGCCGTTTTGGTTTCGGTTCCTGGCGTCGCGTTATTGGTCCCACCAGAAACGCGAGACGGTGCTGCGTCCGGGGGAGACGTTGGCGGCGGCGCCTTACGGTCTTCCTCTTCCGCAGGGGGAAGATCGGCTCGAGGCAGCACACCTTTCAGAGCTTCTTCGCCTGTTTGCGGAGTAGTCGGTCCACCACTCTGAATTGGCCACGGACGCCAATGTGTGTCGTAAACTCCAAAAGTTCCGGAACGCGTTAAACCGTGGCCATCCGCGCAGCAAGGCGGCGGCGTCGGCCGCTCCGGACAAGGCGGCAACGCTAAAGTTACGTTGCTTAGTCCAAAAATCAGGACTCCGGCGGTTGCACTTCTGGCAAGTTTCATCATTGCGTCCTCCCTGCGCTCCCAATCATCTCGGTTCGTTGCACTGGCTGCATTGGCAGCAGCGGCGTTTCTCAACCAAGTTCTACTTCCCCGACACCGCGGCTAGCGATCGTCACGTTACAACGTACCCAAGCCGTAACGCTTGATTTGGTTGCCCATGCTCGTGCCCAAAGACACGAAGCCAAAGAGCCGTTCAAACGGTTGCGTGATCTTGAAAACCCAGTTCGTAAAGTGCAGGTAGGGATCTTCAGAGATGTAAATTCGGTCTCGCGGCATGATTTGATAGTTCGTCGCGGTCGAAGCGCCGCGGCTGATTTCGTCCCAGTTAACGGGGAGAATCTGCTCACCACCGACACCGTTCGGCGCCGGGCGAGCGATGAAAATCCTCGTCGATGAGAGCTGCGATAAACCGCCCAGTTGCGCGATGGCATCCAGCACCGTTTCATTTCCCGTGATCGGGAACTCGGCGACGTCGTCGCCGTTGCCTGCGCCTTGCGTAATGACGTAGTACGTCTTGCTGTTGTAGGCGAAGACGTCGACGGCGACTTGCGGATCTTCCAAGAACTTCGAGAGTTGCTTCTCGATCGCGGCACGGGCTTCGTCGAGCGTCATGCCGGCGACGTAAACCTGACCGTAGGTGGATAGATTCACGCGGCCATCCGGACCCACGAGGTGTTCACCGGAGATTTGCTGAGCACCGGAGGA
>DATBAY010000198.1:0-1609 GCA_036271295.1 Lacipirellulaceae bacterium
GGCGGCGGCGTTCGCGAAACAGCGGCGCGCTTTCGGGAAGAATATCGCGGAGTTTCAGGGCATCCAGTGGATGCTTGCCGATATGCAGACGGAAATTGAGGCGGCGCGCGGGCTCGTGCATTACGCGGCGTGGCTGAAGGATTCGGGCGGGCGGATGGGGAGCGCGGCGTCGAAGGCGAAGCTTTACGCTACCGAGATGGCCAATCGCGTTGCGGCGAAAGCGGTGCAGATTCATGGCAGCATCGGGTATTCGCGCGAGACGGATGTCGAGCGGATTTATCGCGACGCGCGCGTCATGACGATTTACGAAGGTACCAGCGAGATTCAGCGCGTGATCATCGCCCGCGAATTGGGGCTGTGACTTCGTGTGATTTTGCGCGCCTGTTTGATTCGCGGCGCGATGTACCAAAGGATTTGTAGGGGCAACTTTACGTCGCCATCTTGCAATTGAATTGGCGGCACAACTCAGGAGCCAGCAGGCTTGCCGACAGACTCATCCACCAAGACCAAGCGCGTAGTCAGCGGCATGCGGCCTACCGGTCGACTGCACATCGGGCACTACTTCGGCGCGCTGCAAAACTGGGTTCGGCTGCAGGACGATCCCGAGTACGACTGTTTTTACTTTATCGCTGACTGGCACGCACTCACCAGCGACTACGCGGACACATCGCAGGTCGCTCAGAATACGATCGAAATCGTTACCGATTATCTCGCCGCCGGGCTCGATCCGAAAAAATCCGTCATCTTTCAGCAGTCGCTCATACCCGAACACGCCGAGCTTCATCTGCTGCTCTCGATGGTCACGCCGCTTAGTTGGCTCGAGCGAGTCCCTACCTACAAAGAGGCCTTCGAGAACGTCACCAACAAGGATCTCCACACTTACGGCTTCCTCGGCTACCCGTGCCTCCAAACCGCCGACATTGTGGTCTACAGCAAAATCGGCACGCCGCTCTTCGTTCCAGTCGGCGAAGATCAGGTTAGCCACGTCGAGCTCAGCCGCGAAATCGTCCGCCGCTTTAGAGGACTTTTTGACTTTTCCGTCTCTGAGAATTTGTTCACGCCGTATGACCCGAAACTGTTGAAGAGCCTTTACCAGAAACTCGAATTAAGCCCTCCCGTTCTTTTACCACCCGCTATCGCGCCGAACCTCTTATTGAAAGACATAAAGCCGCCTATCGTTACTCATCTGAAGGAACGAGCTTCCGAGATCGGATTGGACAATTTCAGGAGTGCTGTCGGAGAGTTTGTGAGATTCTTCGTTGATTCATCGATATTGGAAGAGCCGCAAGTACTCCTTACCCGGACCCCCCGCATACCAGGTCTCGACGGGCGGAAGATGTCGAAGTCGTATGGCAACGCCATTACGTTGAGCGAGTCCGACGACGACATCCGCAAGAAAACGAAGGTGATGGTCACTGACCCCGCCCGCAAGCGGCGCACCGACCCTGGCAACCCCGACATCTGCCCCGTCTACGACTGGCACAAGCTCTTCTCGCCGCCCGAAACGCTCGACTGGGCCGCGCAAGGTTGCCGCACAGCCGGGATCGGCTGCATTGAATGCAAATCGAAAATGGCCGATCATCTGATTCAGTGGATCGCCCCTGTCCGC
>DATBAY010000199.1:0-4724 GCA_036271295.1 Lacipirellulaceae bacterium
TCCCGAAGCGACGATTGTCCTAACTGCCATTTTCCCGCGCGATGACAAACCCGATCTCATGCCGACAATCAACGACATGAACTCGCTCATCGCCAAATTTGCCGACGGCGATCGCATTCGCTTTCTGAATGTTAATTCGCATCTTGCCGGCGAAGATGGCAAGCTTCTCGAAGGCATGCTGCAAGACGGCCTCCATCCGACTGAAAAGGGTTACCAAGTTTGGGCCGACAGCCTAAAGCCAATTCTCACCGATATCCTCGGCCCACCCGCCAAAACTGACCACGCTCCCCCTCCTACCGGCAATCCCGCCGACGCCACCCCGACAAATTAACGCGCATCAGGCAAGGCGAGACTCCCCCTGAGCCGCTTACGAACACTTTGCGAAAGTTCCGCCCGCGACTTTCGCAATCATTTCGCAAGAAATTCGCATCGCCGGATGCGTTACTCGCATTAGAATGAACTGCCCACCCGCGCCCGCTTCTTTCCCGTGCGAACCTCCTGAAAAAGCCGGTCGCAACCGGGTCCGCAACGTGTCGAACGCCGGCCCACTGCCCGTCCCGCCATTTCCAGCGGCGGATCACCGCCATGAGCTTCGGATTTTTTCGAATGCCTGCCGCAAAGCTTCTGTCCGCTGCTTTTGCCATATTGCTGCTCGCATTCTCCGCCCCCATCTTCGCGGAAGAACCGAATTCGACAGTGCTGGATAGTGCCTATCGCAGCGACGTTCGCCCACTCATCGAACGCTACTGCTACGATTGCCACGGCGGTGCCGGCACGACCGAAGGCGACATCAACTTCGCCGCGATGATCGATTGGACTGCGGCCACTAAGCAGCCGCGCAGCTGGCAAAAAGCGGCTGAAATGCTCGGCAACGGCCTAATGCCTCCCCAGGACGCCGAGCAACCAACTGAAGCCGAGCGTACGAAACTCCAAAACTGGGTCGCCGATTATCTGAAACTCGAAGCCAAAGCCCACGCGGGCGACCCGGGCAAGGTTATTCTCCGCCGGCTAAGCAACGCCGAATATACGTACACGCTGCGCGACTTAACGGGCGTCGAGTCGCTCGACCCAGCACGCGAATTCCCGGCCGACGGCGCCGCCGGCGAGGGCTTCACGAACACGGGTGGCGCGCTCGTCATGTCCCCCGCGCTGCTCACAAAATATTTGAACGCCGCCAAAGACGTCGCCAGCCACGCGCAACTTTTGCCCGCCGGGATTCGTTTCTCGCCTCACACGACCAACCGCGATTGGACCGATGACACGCTCAAACAGATCCGTAACTTCTACAGCCAGTTCACCGACTCCGGCGGCGGCAGTCAGGTGAACTTGCAAGGTGTGGTCTTCGACACCAACCAGGGCGGTCGCTTACCCGTCGAAAAGTATCTCGCCGCCACGCTCGTCGAACGCGACAACTTAACGAGCGGTCGCAAGACCATTGAAACGGCCGCCCGAGAACACGCACTCAATTCGAAGTATTTCGGCATCCTATGGAAGAGCCTCACTACGACCGAGCCATCACAACTTCTCGATGACGTGCGTGCTCGTTGGCGTGTGGCAAAACCCGACGCCGCTGCTGCTCTCGCAGCGGATATTGCCGTCTGGCAGAAGTCCCTATGGACCTTTTCCAACGTCGGCTTAATCGGTCGCGCCGGCGGACCCAAAGGCTGGATGGAACCCATTGATGCACTCGCCACCAAGCAAGAGCTTCGTTTCAAAATCCCCGATTCGCCCGCGGATCAGGACATCACCATCTCTCTCGTCGCCACCGATGCCGGCGACGGCAATAAAAATGACTTCGTCGTCTGGCAAGCGCCGCGGCTTGTAGCCCCAGGCCGACCCGACCTACTGCTGCGCGACGTCCGCCGCGTTGCAGGTGAAGTCGATTCACGTCGTTTTCGACTATTCGCCAACACAGCCGCCTATTTAAACGCCGCCGATGAAATCGCGTCGTCAGAGAAGCTGCCAGACTTGTCAAAAGTTGCCAGCGAACGTGGTTTGCCGGAAACCGATCTCGACGCGTGGCTCGATTATCTAGGCATCGGCGCCAGCAGAACCGCGGAGCCGGACAGCCTGTTCACGAATAAACTAACCAACGTCGGCGGTTTTGAATTCATTGCTGGTTGGGGCACCAACGAAACGCCTCTCCTGGTCGCCAACTCGTCGAGCGAGCCCGTGCGGATCCCAGGCAACATGAAGCCGCACAGCGTCGCCATTCATCCGTCTCCCACGCTGCGCGCCGCCATTGGTTGGCAAAGCCCCATCACGGGCAATGTGCACATCGATGCAACCGTGACGCCCGCCCACGCCGAATGTGGCAACGGTATTACCTGGTCGCTAAATCTCCGCCGCGGCACCACCCGCCAACAGCTCGCCTCGGGCGTTGCCCAGGGCCCGGCCGAAGTAAAAGTCGGCCCGCTTGGCCAAATCGCAGTCCGCGCGGGCGACGTACTTTCCGTCTCCATCGGTTCGCGCGATGGCAACCACTCTTGCGACCTCACTGCGATCGACCTCGCGATCACCAGCACGAAAGACGGCGCAACTCAAACCTGGAACCTGGCCAACGATATTTCGCCCGACGTCCTCACTGCAAATCCGCATGCCGATCAGTTCGGCAACGCGCGCGTTTGGTACTTCTACACCGAGCCCGATACCACGGTCGCAACCGTGCCCGTCATCCCTGCGACGTCGCTCCTCTCGAAGTGGTTGGCCGCCAGCAGTACCGCTGAGCGCCAGTCGCTTGCGCTCGCGGTGCAAAAGCTGCTGACGACCGGCCCGCCCACGGCCAAAGACACGCCCGATGCCGCCCTCTACCACCAACTTGCATCCCTTCGCGGCCCGCTGCTTCGCGGCTTAATCGACGAAACTGCAAAACCAAGAGCCGCCGAGTCGAACGCACCCGAAGTCGGCCTCGACCCCGCAATATTCGGCCACCGCCCCACCGAGCCTGCGCTCGATAGCGCGAACCTGTACGTGCGAGCGCCGTCCACCGTCGAGGTACGCATCCCGGCAGATCTAGCCACCGGCTGCGAACTGGTAACCACCGCCGAGCTCGACAAAGAACTCGGCAAAGAGGGCTCCGTCCAGCTCTCCGTCGTCGCCGGCAAACCTGCGCAGACGACTAGCCTCCTCCGCGGTGAACCGAAAGCAATCCCGCGCACCGGCCAATGGTCGGGCAGCAGCCAGGAAGTGGTCAACTCGACACCGGTCCTCGTCACCGAAGGCAGCGCCACCCAAAAAAGACTCCAGGCGGCATTTGAAGACTTCCGGAAATTGTTCCCGCCCGCCCTGTGCTACACAAAAATCGTTCCTGTCGACGAAGTCATCTCGGCAACACTCTTCTACCGCGAAGACGATCACCTCGTGCGACTCATGCTCGACGATTCGCAGCGCAAGCAGCTCGATCGACTTTGGGAGGAGCTGCACTTTTTCAGCCGCGACGCCCTCACCTCGGTCGATGCCTTCGCGCAGCTCCTTCAATTCGCCACACAAGACGCGGACCCAAAAGCGTTCGAGCCGCTCCGCAAGCCGATCAACGATCGCGCCGCCGCTTTCCGGCAGCAACTCATCAATTGCGAACCGAAACAAGTCGCGGCGGTTATCGATTTCGCTGCTGGCGCCTATCGCCGCCCATTAAATGACCATGAAGCAAGTGAACTCCACACGCTGTACGAGAAACTTCGCAAAGAAGACCTGCCCCACGACGAAGCCATTCGCCTCACCATTGCCCGCGTTCTGGTCTCGCCCGCTTTTTTGTATCACATCGAAAAACCAGTTCCCGGTTCAGCGCAAGGCGCTGTCACCGATTGGGAACTCGCATCGCGCTTGAGCTATTTTCTCTGGTCCTCGCAACCTGACGCAGAGTTGCAAAAAGCCGCTGCCACCGGTCATCTTCACGATCCTGAAGTCCTCGCCGCGCAACTGCATCGTATGCTTCCCGACGCAAAAACCCGTCGCGTCGCGACCGAGTTCGGTTGCCACTGGCTCCAAATCGACGGCTTCGATCAGCTCGATGAAAAAAGCGATCGCCACTTCCCCACGTTCGCCAACCTGCGCGCGGCAATGGCCGAGGAATCAACGCTGTTCCTCGCCGATCTGTTTCAAAACAATGGCTCGGTGCTCAATATCCTCGACGCCGACTACACCTTTTTGAACGAACCACTCGCCCAGCACTACGGCATCCCTGGCGTAACAGGCCCGGAATGGCGGCGCGTCGACGGCGTCAAAAAATACTCCCGCGGGGGTGTCCTTGCGCAGGCCACCACGCTCTCCAAGCAGTCCGGCGCATCGCGCACGAGCCCCATCCTCCGCGGCAACTGGATCAGCGAAGTCCTCCTCGGCGAGCGGTTACCAAAACCACCTAAGGGAATCCCGCCCCTGCCCGATGATGAGGCCGCAACCGAGGGGCTCACTGTTCGCCAGCTCGTCGAAAAACACGTCAGTGATCCAAAGTGCATGGTCTGCCACCAGCGCATCGATCCTTACGGCTTCGCACTGGAAGCATTCGACGCCATTGGCGGACACCGCGACAAAGACCTTGGCGATCGGCCCATCGACACGCGCGTCAAAGCAATGGACGGCTCCGAGTTCGATGGCCTCGACGGCCTCCGCAATTACCTGCTCACCAAGCGCCGCGATGCGTTCATGCGACAGTTCTGCCGAAAATTGTTAGGCTACGCTCTCGGCCGTTCTGTGCAACTTTCCGATGAGCCGCTCCTAACCGAAAT
>DATBAY010000200.1:0-5508 GCA_036271295.1 Lacipirellulaceae bacterium
CCACTGCGAACCATGTCCAGCCAGTACACACCGCCGAACCATTGGTTCTCGCTGCCGCAGTTGCCGAAGTAGTTGCTCACATCTCCGTAGGTTCCGGCACAACCG
The DNA here is from genome assembly GCA_036271295.1 of Lacipirellulaceae bacterium. Taxonomy (GTDB): domain Bacteria; phylum Planctomycetota; class Planctomycetia; order Pirellulales; family Lacipirellulaceae; genus JABDGM01. Next base: position 106 of record DATBAY010000200.1, read on the forward strand.
GCGCTCGTATAGCCGCTAGCGCCGCAGCCGCAGCCGGCAGCCGCATAGCCGCCCGCACCGCAACTGCAGCCGGCGGCCGGATAGCCACTGGCAACTGGGGCGGAAGTCATACCTTGCTCAACCGGCATCGCCGTGGCCGGCATGCCTTCGGCAACCGGCGATGAATTGCCGTTGCCCGGACCCGGGCCTTGCGGCGCCGGCATCACCTCGGTGGGTTGAGCTTGGGCAACATACGGGTATGCCGCCGGATATCGAGTGGCGGTTTGCGGATACGCTACCGGAGGTTGCCCGTATTGAACTGGAGCTGCCTGCGCTTGGTAAGCCGCCGGAGCTTGATACCGCGCGGCGGGCGCTTGCAACTGGGGTTGCGGATAGCCGGCCGGAACACGATTCGCCACGTAAGCCGGCGCGGGAGCGGCGGGTTGATATACGGGTGCCGGTGCCGCGGGCTGATACGCTGTGGCCGGATAACCAGTCGCCGGATAGGCAGCGGTCGGATAACCAGCAGCCGGATACGTAGCCGCCGGGGAAACGGGATCCGGCGGAATCGGTTTGAACGGCGCGTACTGCGCGGCACTTTGCTGTACGCCGACGCCAACTAGCGCCGCGGCAGCCGTGACTCGAATCCAGGCCAGATGAATTTTCATCTGTAGTTTCTCCTGCCAAATGGCGGTTCGTCGTTCGAGCCGCGCCCGCCCTGTGTGGTACGCGCACTCGCGAGATAGTTTGGTGGGAACCGAGCGGCCTCGGCCGCTTCGGCATCCGTCTGGTAGGTGGGGTCTATTCGGGCGGCGCGCGATCGGTGGCGCGCCGGAATTGGCCCCCGTCATTCCAATCGGCGACTAGGGGGCTGCAGTCCGTAGAATCAGCACAAAGCGCGAGGATAATTCGCTGCGGCTAGCGGTGCGACCGGTATGGCATGAAGTGCTTCCGCGATCGGTCGGTTTTTCGTATCCGGTAAACTTTGCGCAATGAGATAGATGTGCGTGGTGCTAGCTGCAAAAGCCCGCGGGCTTTTTGCCCGCGGGTAAGCGGAATCATCGAGTGACTATTTAAATAGTTGTCGCCCTGTCTTGTTATCGTCGCGGCGGCCGGCCCGGAAAGTTTCGACCTGGTCCTGGGTTGGGTCGGGGGTTCACCGGCGTGCTCACGACGCTATCAACGAAATCAATTCCGGAAATCGCTTCACCTTTGGTGAGTGCAACGTCTAAGGTTTGAGCGTCGCCAGATGCATCCGTTTCGCGAACGGTGTACGAACCGAGATCTACTTGGCTGAATTGATAGGCGCCGTTTCGATCCGTGGTTGTTGTCGCCACGACCGTGCCAGTGGAATCGAGCAGCTCGATTTTGATTCCTGCCAAACCAGTGCCGCTTGATGGCGTTTTCAAACTGCTGAATGTTATTGCATTCCGCAACGGGGCACTTGTTACACGCCCGCTGATCGAGGTTTTAAAGAAGAATACGTTGTCTTGCAGGTTGGTCGTTCCCGAGTCGCGGGCGATGATATCTGCCAACGTAGTGTTCTGAATCGCTGCCAGCTGCGAGCCGTGGAATTGGTTCAAGTAGAAGAACCGATCGCCGTCGCGCAATCGCTGGAATTGGTCGGCGATGATCCTCGTGAACGTTTGGCCCATGCTGCCGCCGGCGACATGATTCTCCGCCAGCCCGCCGACCCACAGGTCGACTTTATCGACCGTGCCGTAAACGCTCTTGAGCTCTGCCTGAACGGTGGGGTCGCTGGTGATATCGGCGAACGTTTTGGCGGGAGCGAGCCCGAGCGCTTTACGCGTGTCGTTGTAGCTGGCCAGACCGTTGTCGCGGCCGCGCTGAATGTTGAGCGAGGCCAAGTCCATTCCGCCGTCGCCCGGCGCGCCGAACAGGAAATCTCGCAGTGGGTCGACGATGTTCGTATCGATCTCTTGCATGTCGTCGCTAGCCAGGTACTTCAGGATTGGATCGATGCCTGTTTGCTGGACCACTGCCGGGTTGAAGAAGACTTCGGCGAACGACATATCGGCCGCCACGTCGTTGCCATTGTTGTCGAGGAACTCGACGTCATTTCCGACTGCGGAATGGCCGAAGCGATACGCGGCCGTGGAGAATTCGTTCGTGATTCCGACGTTCACGGAGGAGTTGTATCCTCGGTAGGGCGTCATCGCGTTGTTCCCCAATAGGGCCGGCAGGAATTCGTTGTAGGTAATCGACTGAATTTCGCCGATCACGATGGCCCGCGCGCCTTGGTATAGTTGCTCGTCTGTCCAAGTCGGATGGGCGGCCTTCAGCAGGCCGGCCTGATAATTGTGCTCGCGCACGAACAACGTTTGAATCGCCGTCAGTTCAACGTTCTCGTTGGCCCGCACATCGCCGGCCAGGAACAGCTCGTCGTCTGGGAAAATCTGGGCGTCGTTCGCGTTCGGCAAACCAGTGGTGTTGTAAGGCAGCAAATCGCCGGCGGAAGTTTTCAGCAGACCATTGGTAAACGTACGCAAGGCAGCCGCCCGCGTGGCGTCGCTGCCGTAGATCATGGAACCGTCCAAATACGCAGTGATGGTGTTCACCTGCTGGGCGGGATTGCTCTTGCTGGTGCCCGTCGCGGGGTCGGTGATACTGCGGTTAAGTGAAATCACCTGCGTTCCGGTGCCGGTTGGATCGAACGACGGATCGCCCGCCGGGACTGCGATATTGAACGCCGTCGTTCCCCCGGGCGTGAGATCGAGGTCGTGATCAATGAACTGCCCCCACGCGTAGACGAACGCCGATAGATCGCGGTTATTGAGGATGTCCGTGTCGGCAGCTTGGTCCATTACAACATTACTAACTGCGCGAGCGTCTGGCCGATTATCGCCGGCGGGTGAGGAGATGCCATCCGAATAGGCGGCCGCGGCGATTCGCAGCAGGTCGGTATCCGTGCTGCCCCAGGTCGTGTGCGCCAAATTGTTTCCCGTGCCATCAATCGACTCCACGGCGGTTGCGGTGCTCGTACTGGCGCTTGATACGGTGTTGACGGAAAACAACTGGCGGGTTTCAAGGGACTCGAATTTGAGGCGCCGTTTTGGAGCGGTGCGCTTGCGGGTGGCGGACCGATTCAGAAGGCGGCGCATGGAGTGGACGTACGTCGAGAGTGGACTCTTCATAGCTCTGCTCCTAGTTGCCCCAAGAGTTTTGCTGTTGCCGCTGGAGAAAAGAATCTGCGCGAAGTCCAGCCAAGCCAACGCGCAAAGCGGCTCAACGGATGTTGAATAGAGATCGCAGAGATGGCCGGCACTTATTCGCGCACGATCATTTTGCGCGGCGCTTGGGGCTAAATTCCAAGCACGATCCGTCCGATTGAGGGGGTTGAAAAGTGGTGCTGCACTGCTGGCCCGCAATGCTCTCTCTGTTCCGCCAACTCCTAGAGACCGATGTGCTGGCAAGCTGTCACGGAAAAAATCATGCGAATGTTCACGGTCGGTTAAGACGAGGTCCATGGTGGAGAGGGAGATTCGAAGGCGATGCGTTCGCCGGTGAGCGGATGAGTGAACGCGATGCGTTGCGAATGGAGGCAGAGCGGCGGATCGGTGATCGCGTGCGTTTGGGTGTCGCCGAGTTGTTGGTTCTGCAAATACGCTTGATCGCCGACAACCGGCCAACCGAGGTGCGACAAGTGGACGCGGATTTGATTCGTGCGGCCGGTGATTGGGCTGGCCTCGACGAGCGATGTGCCATCGCTAAATTTGTGGAGGACGCGGAATTCGGTGCAGGCGAGCGAGCCATGACCATCGATCGCGCGGCCGCCGAGTGCGATGGCCATGTTGCCGATTGGGGCGTTGCAGATGAACTCGTGTTCGGCCGGATGGCCTTGAACGCGGGCGAGATAAAGCTTTTCAATTTGGCCGGCGGCGAATTGCGGTTGGAGCCGGCCGGCGAAGCGGCGGGTGCGGGCGAAAACTACGACGCCGGTCGTGTTCGCGTCGAGGCGGTGCATAGGGCGGAGCTTTTGCGGATGGTACACCGTGTTGAGAATCGCCTGCAGCGTGTTGCGGTTGAATCGGCCAGAGGGATGGAGCGGCAGCGGGGCCGGCTTGTCGACGACGACGATGGCTTCGTCTTCGTGAAGGATATGAATCGAAGCGTTTACTTCCGGCTCAGACGTGGCGGGCATGCGATGGAGGTAAAGCTCTCCCGCGCGAATCAGTTGTTCGGGCGCAACGGGACGGCGATCTCGGTCGAGCAGCAGGTGCTGGTTGAAACGATCGAGCCAGTGTTCGCATGGGAGCTGTGGGAAGACGATGCACAGCATGTTGAGGAGCGTTTGGCCGTCGTGCTTCACGGAAATTCGCAGCGGACGGAAGTTGTCGTAGGGTTCACTGCCAGGGAGGGGCGTGATAGCTCGCGCGATGGCGGCTTGGCGCTCGGCGATGGTGCGGGCTATGCGCGCTTCGACACTGAGATAACAGTGGGGGCAGGATTCGCCGAAGACGTAGCGCGGGTCTCGTTGCTCGTCGAGTGATAGAGGCGCTTGGCAGTTGAAGCACTGGGCGTTTTCGGTTTCGGCGAGGCCGGCGTCGAGGCCGATGCGCTTGTCGAACACGAAGCATTCACCGTCATAATGATCGCCGCCACACTCTTCGAAATATTTAAGAATGCCGCCTTCGAGTTGGAAGACGTTTTGAAAGCCTTCGCGCTCCATGTAGGGGCCGGCCTTTTCGCAGCGGATGCCGCCGGTGCAGAACATGACGACCGGTTGCTGCTTGAGCTCAGCGGGCAACTGGCCGACGGCGGCGGGCAGGTTGCGGAAGTGATCGATGCCGAGCGTGACGGCGTTCTTGAAGGTGCCGAGCTTCACTTCGTAGTCATTGCGGGTATCGAGGAGTTTTACGGGCCGGCCTTCGTCGAGCCAGCGTTTGAGTTCGCGCGGCGGAAGCTTGGGCGACGTGCGGCGGGCGGGCTCGATGCCGGGCACGCCGAACGCAATGATTTCTTTTTTGATCTTCACGAGCATGCGGTTGAAAGGCTGGTCGTCGCTGATGCTCACCTTGGGGCTGAAGCTCGCAAGGCCGTCGATGGCGCGGAGTTTTTCGAGGAGGCTGTCGATTTGCGGCCCGCCGCCGGCGACGAAGAGATTGATGCCTTCGGGGCTGATGAGGATCGTGCCTTTGAGCTCGCACGCTTTGCATTGCGTGAGGAGTTGTTCGCGCAGCGTCGGCAGCTCGGTGAGCGGCGTGAACTGGTAGCCGGCGATGTTGACGATGCGGGGCATGGTTCTAGCGTAACGGCTGGGCGAGGAGGGACACAGGGCGGCGGTGACGAGTAGGCTGCGCCGCACCGGTTCGAGGACCGGTGGTACCCGGTCCGTGGTACGCAGCAGCGAGCAGGCGTTATTGTGCGACACTAGCGAAGTCGATTTTTTAATACAAAATTCAG
>DATBAY010000201.1:0-4882 GCA_036271295.1 Lacipirellulaceae bacterium
TGCCAGCCGCCGCAACTCGATGTAGACTAGCGCTAGAAGACGTTCCGCGGCCTGCGGTTCGCCCTGCTCGACGGCAGAGAGGATGAGGGTGACGTCATTCATTTAATGAGATTCGGAGGCGTGCGCCGGAGAAGTCGGTATTATAACGCAAGTTCAAGGGCGGCGTTTGATGCCTACCGAGCGCCATTCACAGCAATCTCAAAAACGTTCATTTGATGGGGCATCCCGGCGCACGGCCCAGCCAGCCGATTCGTAGCGCCGCGAACGGTCTTTTTCGAGGCACTTCATTACGACCCAATCTAGATCTTCTTTGAGCGATCGCCGCAGGCGCACTGGTTCGGGGCGATACGCTGCAAAGCATCTCGATGAACGTCTATGGCACGGTCGGTGACTCGACCTACATCGCGATGTTCAACAAGCTCCCGGCGACTGTCGCTCTCGTTCCTGGCCAAACGCTGATGCTCCCCGCGATCAGCGCCGACAAAGTTCTTTCGCCCTCGCTTGCCCCGGTTGCGACCTCGCAGCCTGTGGCGACGAACTAACTCGCTGGTCGACCTTAGACGACAAAGAACCGCCTGCCTGACGAAAATCGGGCGGGCGGCTTATTTTTGCGCCCGGGAGAAATAAAGTGCCGGGAGCGACAAGTCTTCTTCATCTTTTGTAACCACTTGCCAAATGTGCCAGCAGCCGGCAGGGCGAAGGCGTCGTTTCTTCGCTCCAAAGAGCGGCCTTCATCGCGCGTTTCGCTCATCTGGACGCGGCAAAAGCCCGATGAACGGAATACACCGACTTACGGTCCCGCGCTATCACTGCGCGCAGTGCATCTCCGCATCCGCGATTTTCTGTACGCTCTCATCGTATTTAGATTGCGCAATCGAAGGATCGCCATTCGATGGTTTCGCGGACACACCCAAAACATGCCTCAGTTTGCGCCTGCATGCTATGCGTGATTTGGATTCCCGTAGTCGGAGGATGTTGTCGGCTGCCCTGGTTTCCGCTCTTCTCGTTTATGACGCCCCGCCAGGAGGCGCATCAGCTGAGGACCATCGATGGCATTGCTCTCGATAAAGAGTCAACGTCTCCTCCCAAGACCCTTAGTGAGGTTGCTGCCAAAGATAGCAAAGCCGGCGCAAAAACTAGCACCGAAGAGTTGCCTCCGCTTCCGGAATCGGACCTATCGAAAAGTGGTTTAGCAGAAAGCGCTACGCCTAAAAAACCCGCCGTCCCGCCGGCCGACAGGATTGTCCTGACGCTCGCCGACGCGCGGGCGTCGGCGCTCGAGGCGAACCTTGACTTGCGAGTTCAGGAGGTGAATCCTGCCATTGCACGGCAAGCGATTTCCGCCGAGGCCGGCAAATTCGAATCCACGTTTCGCACGACTTATCAGCGCGAACGTCTTGATCCGCCACCGGGTATTCTGTTTGGCGGCGTTCCTGATACGACTTTCGATCGCTTCACGAACACGATTACGCAGCCGCTGACCACCGGTGGTCAATTTCAAGTATTGCATAATGTCACCAAGAGCGACATAAACGTGCCGGACGTCTTTGATGCCGTTAATACCGACCTCGGTGTTACCTATCGCCAGCCGTTATTGCGCGGCTTCGGCTATCAAGTTAACACAGCGAGCATTCAAGTTGCGCGCGCACAATCCGGCATCGCGGACACTCAGTCGAAGCTGACCGCAATCCGTGTGCTAGCCGATGTGGAGCGCGACTACTGGAATTTGTACGCAGCGCGGCAGCTCCTTGATATTGCACTGGAGCAATTGGATTTGGCGAAGAAGCAGAAGGTAGTCACCGACAAGCTTGTGGCGGCGGGTGTTTTTACTAGCGTCGAGCAACTCGTTGCCGAATCGGGCGTGCTAGTTCGAGAAAATGCCGCGATCCAGGCGGAAACCAACGTGCGCGTGGCAGAACGCGATCTCAAGCGCATCATGCAACGACCAGACGCACCCGTTAACAGCGCGACCAAACTCGAATTGGCCACGGAACCGAATCCGCTTGGGCTCGAGTTCGATCGCGAAGAACTTGCGGATCGAGCTGTGCACAATCGTATGGAGATTGTGGAGCTCACGCTGCAGCTACTGTCCCAGTCCATCCAAAGGCAAGCGCAGCAAAACGCCACGCTTCCGAGCTTGGATCTCACGGCCAATTTGGATACGTTAGGACTCGATACAAGTTATTCCAAATCAATGGATGTCCTCTCGACGAACAATTTTGGGGATCGAGCTGTGGGCGTGGCGCTCGAGGTGCCGCTATCTGGAAACGTTACTGCGCAGGCGCAATTGCGCACGGTGGAATTGCAGATGATGCAGACACGGCTACAGCAAGATCAAGTTTCTGTTCAAGTCACACAGGAAGTGTACGACGCGATCGACCGTGTCGAGCAGAACTGGCAACGAATCGTCGCAACACGGCAGGCACAGTTCGCTGCGGAGCGCGCCTACGACGGGCAGGTACGGTTACAGGAGGCTGGTCGCCAAACCGTGACGGACGTCCTCGTAGCGCTACAAAACCTTGGCGACGCAAAAGCGCAGGCAGTGCAGGCGATTACAGATTATCAAACTGCGAAAGTGGATTTGGCGGTGGCGGCCGGCACCATGCTGGGATACGGCCAAGTCGATTGGAGTCCTTGCTGCGGGCCACAGTCGCCGTTACCAAATGACGCGGCGCAGCAATCCGACGAAGAAAAAGTGCTTAGTGGTCAGCAGATTGACGACATGTTCAGCCAGCCTCCAGGGCCGCCCGTCCGCACGAACGACATCGAGCTTTTTCTGATGCCAAATCCATCAATTGGCCCTGACTTTCCTCAAACCTGACGATCTCGCGCACGTCCGCATTGATAGAGACGTGGTCACTCGAAGGACTTTCCCGGTTTGAGTCGATGATGCCGTAGGTGATCCATGAACTTTTGATAATCACTAGGCGGCATATTAAACACGGCGAGCAGTTTCTGATAACTGCCGTCAGAACGTGCTAAACCTTTGTGCAAAATCGCCCGTACTTGGGACCGGCTCAATTCGCGGTCCATGAAAGCAGGATAAACGACGTCCCAATAGCTCTTCCTGCCATCCACCAATTCGACATAAAGGTCGATCGAGGAATCATCCGCGGGTTCTGTCAACCGACCTAGTTCAGACGCGAAATGGCTTGGCTCAATTGCGCTTCTATCGGCCAGTGAGTACCCCACCGTGACGATCGCTCGCAACTCGCGAATATTTCCGGGCCACGTGTAGTTGCCGAGCAAGCCCAACGCGGCGTCGGAGAAATGCTTACGACAACCATGCTGAGCCGCGAGTTTATCCAAGAAGAAGTCGACGAGCAGTCGCCAATCGTCGTCACGGTCGCGTAGGTGAGGCAATTCCAACGCGAAGTATCGAAGTCGAAAATAAAGGTCTTGCCGAAACTGACCCGAGAGCATCAGCTTTCTTAACGGCCGATTCGTCGCGGCGAGCACGCGAACATCGCAGCGACGCGACTGCGACTCGCCCAGCGCTTTGATCTCGCCGTCGCTCAATGCACGCAAGAGCATCGTTTGTGCGACGGGATCCAGATCCGCGATCTCATCGAGAAAGAGCACGCCTCCGTCGGCCTCATCGAAACACCCCTTACGATCGACCGCGGCGCCGGTAAAGCTTCCTTTCTTGTGTCCGAACAACTCACTGACTGTCATGCTGCTGTCTTGAAGCTGAGGACAGTTAACAGCCAGAAATGGCCTTTCGCGGCGTGTGCCAAGCACATAGCATGCCTGCGCCAAACCTTCTTTGCCGGTACCGCTTTCGCCAGTGATTAGTATTGGCTCAGTGAACGGAGCAAATTTTTTTAGTCGCTCAAGTACAGTCTGCAGCGCGGTGCTGTGGCCGGCGATCTCAACAGCTCGGGCTTCTCCCCACCGGCACGCCGACGCTTCGCGAATGCGAACTGCTGAATCACAAAGATAGCTGCCGACGTGCAATGAAGAGCGCCTCCTTCAAGATTAGAATTGCCGAAATAGCCGGCCGCAAGCTGGCTTGCGGATTCCGTAGTGGCAACGGACAGAATTTGCTGGCTCAAGATCCGTCCGGCCGACTTCGACGGCCAAGCGCGCGATTCAGCGGTCCATCTTGCCGATAATCGATCACTGTGCTCGACACACCGCCGGCGACATGATCGAGCTTTGTGTCCGTCAGCACATCGCCTTCGAGTGTTTGGCTTAGGATTGCGGATTCCTCCGCTCCCGCGACCGCAAGCGGTAACACAAGATACATTTGATTCGTTGATTCCCGAATGACGTCAACAGCCAATGAGTCAGGCAGAGGTTGGCCGAGTGTTCGCTCAATCATGCCTTTTGGATCGGCCAACAGCGCAGCGCGAAACGCCGGATCCTGGACTGCCCGACGCACAATGTCAGCCTTGAATGCTTCTTCGTCCATTCTCACAACATTCAGCACTACGGAACGACCGCAACAATCGCCCCGCTGAAGCGCTCCCTCGGACACAGTTTGCAATTTGTGCGCCAGTTAGCACGATAATCGTTTAAGGTGAAAATACAAGCGATTGGTAGACGTTCGTCAAAAAGTGCCGGCGCAATTGGAGCCATGGCTCTATCGACTGTCGCACGTGTTTTCCAGTCATTTTACGTCACATAATTTCAATCGCCACTGAAGAGGGGGGCTTTTTATTTTCGATGTCTGTGTCGTCTTCGATTCGATTAACATTACACTTTGGCACGACCCCCATTGCAGGATGCCAAGAAAGCAAACCTCTGGTATTACGCATGCAATACCTTAACTCCCTCGGTGTCGACCCACCGACGGCCGCAGAACTAGCCGCTTACATGGAGCGGCAGTTCGATCGCGTGTTGACCGAGGGCGAGTTAAGTTTTCCGCTGCAATCGGAAC
>DATBAY010000202.1:0-7726 GCA_036271295.1 Lacipirellulaceae bacterium
GCCAGCGATCCGGCGACTTTCATCCTATCGAATGAAGCGGGTCCGTCGCATGCGGACTTTCGCGACTTGGTACATCAATTGCCGGTACCTTCGACCGATTATCTTTTGACAAATCCAAAGTTCGATCTCATGTACTATGAGCCGCAACTTGGCGGGCACGAATCACTCGGAGCTCTTAATTCGCCCGATTTGTACGACTGGATGTTTAGTCACACCCTTGCTGTGCCAGAGCCATCGAGCATCTCCGTATTGCTGATAGGTTTGCTGGCTGCGGCGGTACATCGATCGCGCCGCTAACGAAACCATTGGCAAACTAAGGCAACTTATGCCCCATCTTGTCGCGCTTGGTCGCAAGATATTCCGCGTTGTGCTCGTGAATGGGCCCGACGATCGGGATTTGATCGACCACTTCGAGGTCGAAACCGCTGTAGATAAAGGCGTCGGTCTTTTTGGGGTTGTTCGTGAGCAGCCGCACCTTGCGCAATCCTAAATCCTTCAGCAATTGAATGCCGACACCATAGTCGCGCGAATCGGCTTTGTAGCCGAGCGCGATATTGGCCTCGACAGTGTCGAGGCCTTGGTCTTGCAGCGCGTAGGCTTTGATCTTTTCGACGATCCCGATGCCGCGGCCTTCTTGCGGCAAGTAGACGAGGACGCCGGCGCCTTCGTTGCTGATCATGTCGAGCGCCATGTGAAGCTGATCGCCGCAATCGCAACGGAGCGATTCGAGCAAGTCGCCGGTGAAGCAGGAGGAGTGAAGCCGCACAAGCGGAGCGGCGACTTTCGTGAGGTCGCCCATTACGAACACGAGCGGCTGCTGCGATTCGTACTTCACACCGTAGGCAATGATCGTGCCGATGCCGTATCTTGTCGGCAATTTCGATTCGGCTTCGCGGAAGACCAGCTTCTCGCGCACACGTCGATAGGAGATGAGCTGCTCGATAGAAATGATCGGCAGGTTGTGCTTCTCGGCAAGTTCGTGAAGCTGTTTTCGATTCGCCCGATCACCCGTTTCGTTTAGGATTTCACACAAAACCCCGGCGGGGAGGAGGCCAGCGAGCCGCGCCAGATCGACAGCCGCCTCGGTGTGGCCAGCGCGGCGGAGAACACCGCCTTCCTTCGCGACGAGCGGGAACAGATGTCCGGGCCGGTTAAAGTCGGTTGGCGTGCTCGTGGGGTCGCAGATCGATTGGATGGTCCGCGCCCGTTCCGCAGCCGTAATGCCGGTGCGCGTCGAGCGATGATCGACCGGCACCGTATAATTGGTGCCCAACGGCGCCGTGTTCGTATCCACCATCGGGTGCAGCTGGAGCCGCTCGCTGATCTCGGGCAGGATCGGCATGCAGAGCTGCCCGCGACCCTGCGTGATCATGAAGTTGACCGTCTCGGCCGTGGCCAGAGAGGCGGCGCAAATAAAATCGCCTTCGTTTTCGCGATCTTCCGCGTCAACGACAACAATGATTTGCCCCTGGCGAATAGCTTCAATTGCCTGTTCGATCGTCGAAAAACTCTTGTTCACCGAATGCATACCTTTGCCACAACTGCAAGCTAGGCCCAATAGCCACTCGCTTCTATGATACGTACTACGTCTATTATAGGTGTTCTGGCGAGCGCAACCAACTCTGCGAATCGCGGTCAATAAACGCCCGGTAAAAAAGGATCGAAGGATGCGCTCGCGCTCCACACGCTTGCTATTCGCCGCAATCTTGCTGGTCTTCAGTTCGATCGCCAAAGGAGATGATCCACAGCTTGATGTTCTGTATAGCCGCACGTACGTCACGCGAGACACTGGGCCGCTCGAAGCCGATGTTTACATGCCGCCAGGCAAGGGGCCGTTTCCCGCAATGCTCGTCGTTCACGGCGGCGCTTGGCGGGTTGGCACCCGGGCCCAGCTAGCAGGCATCTCAACGCAATTTGCGCAGCACGGCTATACGGCCGTGTCGATTAGTTATCGCTTGGCGCCGCAATCGAAATTTCCGGCGCAACTTTACGATTGCCAGGCGGCCGTGCGGTGGATGCGCAAGAATGCCGCTGAGTTCAAAATCGATCCTGAACGAATTGGCGGATTTGGGTACTCCGCGGGCGGTCACCTGGTCGCGTTGCTCGGAACACTCGACGACAAGTCGCCCAAAGAGCCCGGCGTTCCAGCCGATGCGCCGAGCGCCAGGCTTCAATGTGTTCTCGCGGGCGGCGCGCCGTGCGACTTCCGCGGCATTCCCGCCGACAGTACGCAGCTCGCTTACTGGCTCGGTGGCTCACGCGCGGAGAAGGCGGACGTTTATCGCGACGCCTCGCCCGCCGCGCATATCAGTTCCCATGATCCGCCCATGTATTTCTTCAGCGGTGAGGACGACATCATTGTGCCCATCGGTGGTCCCCGGCAAATGGTAGAGTCGCTGAAGGCCGCCGGTGTTACCGCCGAAATGCACTCGATCAAGAACGCCGGGCACCTGCAAGCGTTATTTGATGAAGCGGCAAGTGACCACGCATTCGCGTTCGCTGATCGTTACTTAAAAAACACACAGCCTCAACGCGTGGCTTCCGGCAGGACAAGTGCTCCCCCGCCCAGCGCGAATTCGAGCACGACAGCCCCGGCCAACGAGGGCGCAGATGGACAGTGAAGCGGAAGCATCGCCGCTCGCGCCGCTGGGCCGCGAGGAATACGTTGAGCAAGCTCATTTCTTTCGCGCGCTCGCCGAACGGCTGGAGATAAACATGCCAGCACAGGAAGTGCTGCAATCTGTGCGCGAAGAAGTTCTCGCGACGACCAAGCTGCCGCTGGCAATCGATTTTCTGCTGGGCGAGCTGCGGCACGAGGGCGTACTTGGCCCGGCCATGAGCTTGCTTCCACATTACTTCACGCCATTTCAGACGTACATCATTCAGGAATCTGAAAACGAACGCCTGCGTTTCGACCTGCGCGTCGGTCTCGAAATACTGCGCCGCGAAGCAGAGTATCGAGCGAATGCACCGACACATCAGGGCTTGTTCCTGTACCAGTTCGAAGTGCTCTGCCGCAATCGGCTCGGCTACGACCGCGGATTGGAAGCCGTCGCCAAAGATCCTGCCTTCGTTGGCATTTGGCGTGATTGGATTCAGAAGCTGCGCCATCAAATCGGAATGGTTGAGATTGCGGACGTCATCTATGTCCACAGCGAATACTATTGGCAACGGCAGCGAGCGACTGAACGAACGAACAAAGCTACAGACGATAGCCACGACGGAGAGCATAGCGATTCTAAGGCAAGAGCCCCCATTCTCTTCGGTGACCGGGAAGGGCGTATCGCACTGGCGAACCGCAAAAAAGACCCACTCTATCTCTTCTCTTCGCTGAATCGCCAACTCGGTTACCCCGAGGCGCCGCGCGTGAGGCCGGCAGGCAAGGAAGAGGCGCTCCTGCCGCAGCTAGCTCGGCGGTTGGAACAGCTCGAAATGCGGCTCAAAATCATGGAAGAAGAGCAGCGCGGTGGTATCGATCTTTCGAAGTTCTACGAGCGGCCTCCGGGTTCAACCAGCTAGTAGGGAAGGGCGAAGCTCCTGCCGAGCCGCATCACTACAATGGCTCGGCAGGAGCCTCGCCCTCCCGCGAACCCCGAGATGTCGGCTGTATGGATTAAATAATTCAGCGAAAAAACGCGGGTTCTGCGGTTCAATCGACCCGATTTGCGTGGTAAGTTTGTGGTAGGCGTTCATTAGAACGCCGCTGGGTAGTGCATCCGGCCGACGTTTTCTCGCGCATGATGTGCACTTGGTCGCAGGGGCGACCGCCTAAGAAGTATTGCCGTGGACTTTCAGCTAAGCCTTGAAAGCGAAGGGGTCGGCTCGGCGTACCCCGATCAGCCGCTGGCAACAACGGCCGACGACACCGTCGGCAACGTGATGCAGCTTCTACGTGCGCAGCGCACCGGCTCCGTTCTCGTTTGCGAAGGCGAAAAGCTCGTGGGCATTGTCACCGAGCGCGATGCGCTCAAGGCGATGGCCAGCGAAATAAGTCTCACGGCCTCGGTGCGCGAGATCATGTCGAGCCCGCCCGTAACTGTGGCGAGTTCCGCTACCGTCGGCGAGGCGATTCGCAAGATGTCCGAAGGCGGTTATCGCCATCTACCAATCGTGGATAGCGAGCAGAAACCCAAGGGCGTCTTGGCCGCCCACGGCATCGTGCACTACTTAGTGGACCATTTTCCAGAAACCGTTTACAACCTGCCCCCCGATTCGAAGTCTAAAACGAAGGCGCGAGAAGGGGCGTAATAATAAAGTGCTGCCAACCTACCCAGGTTGTCAGCCAACTGCAGTCATCCAAGAATTGTCAATAATCGAGGTCATTCAGTTCGGTCGATAGGGCCGCAAAAAGCTAGCGACCGTTGTGAGCGAATCATCAGGCCAAGCTCAACTCCCCACTTTCAAATCCTCAGGGCGGCAACTGAGGGCGAGGATACGTTGCGAACGATGTCTACCAGCGCAGCTTTGGAGAAAGAAATTCACACACTCGACGAAGCCACAGTTCGGTTCTGCGGCGACTCGGGTGACGGCATGCAGCTTGCCGGGACGCAATTCACCAACACGTCGGCCCTCATGGGGAACGACATCGCGACATTCCCCGACTTCCCGGCGGAAATTCGGGCGCCGCAGGGTACGCTCGCCGGCGTGTCGGGCTTCCAGGTGCACTTTTCCAGCACCGATATTTACACGCCCGGCGATACGGTCGACGCGCTCGTGGCGATGAACCCTGCGGCTCTCGCCACGAACCTCGGCGACCTGCGCACCGGCGGCATCCTCATCGTTAACAGCGACACCTTCGAAGCCAAAGGGCTCGACCAGGCCGGTTACGAAACGAACCCACTCGAAGACGGCACGCTCAAATCCTATCGGCTTCACAAGGTGGCCATGACGAAGCTGACCCGCGCCGCGGTCGAAGGACTCGACATGAGCCAAAAGGAAAAAGACCGCTGCCGCAACTTCTTCGCCATGGGGCTCGTGTTTTGGCTCTACGATCGGCCGCTTGAACCCACGCTCCGCTACATCGAAGACAAGTTCGGCAAGAAGCCAGAGATCGCTCAGGCTAACACCGCCGCGCTGAAGGCCGGCTATCACTACGGCGAAACCGTCGAAGCGATCAACACGCAGTTCCACGTGCCGAAGGCGAAGCTCACGCCCGGCAAATACACGAGCATTGTCGGCAACACGGCGCTCGCTTACGGCCTGATGACCGCCGCCCGGTTGAGCAACAAGCGATTGTTCCTCGGTGCGTACCCCATCACGCCGGCGAGCAGCATTTTGGAAGAGCTCGCCCGGCACAAGAATTTTGACGTGCTCACCTTCCAAGCCGAGGACGAAATCGCGGCGATGACCGCCACGATCGGCGCGGCGTTCGCTGGGGCGATGGCCGTCACTGCGAGCAGCGGTCCGGGCATCGCGCTCAAAGGAGAGGGCATCGGCCTCGCGATCATGACCGAGCTGCCGATGGTCGTCATCAACGTCCAGCGCGGCGGCCCCTCGACCGGCCTGCCGACCAAAACCGAACAAGCCGACTTGTTCCAAGCCATCTTTGGCCGCAACGGCGAATGCCCGATGCCGGTGATCGCCGCTTGCAGCCCGGCCGATTGCTTTGACGTCGCCCAAGAAGCGTGGCGGATCGCCGTCCGCTACATGGTGCCGGTGATGCTGCTGACCGACGGTTACATTGCGAACGGTTCCGAGCCCTGGCGCATTCCGAAGTATGCCGACCTCAAGAAAATCGAGATCACGCACCCCGGCCCGCCATCGAACGGCGACCACTTCCTGCCGTACCGCCGCGATGAGCGACTAGCGCGCCCCTGGGCAATCCCCGGTACGCCGGGCTTGGAGCACCGCATTGGCGGCCTCGAAAAGCAGGACATCACCGGCAACGTCAGCTACGACCCGGCCAACCACCAACACATGGTGGACTTGCGAGCCGATAAAGTCGCTCGCGTGGCGAACGATATCCCGCCGCAAAAAATCGACGGCCCGGCCAGCGGCGACTTGCTCGTGCTGAGCTGGGGCGGCACCTACGGCGCCTGCGCCACGGCCACGCACAACGTGCAAGCCAAGGGCAAAGCTGTCAGCCACTGCCACCTGCGCTGGCTCAACCCGCTGCCGAAAGATCTCGGCGACATTATGAAGCGGTTCAAGAAAGTGCTGATTCCCGAGCTCAACCTCGGTCAGCTCCGCACGATCATTCGCGCCAACTACCTGATCGATGCGATCGGCCTCAACAAAGTGCAAGGCAAACCGTTCAGCGTGGCCGAAGTTGCGAACAAAATGGAAGCAATCCTTGGCGGCGATACTTCCAGCACCGAAGCCAAGCCGGAACCGATCGACCTCGAAGCGCCCGCAAAAGCAATCCTCGAAAAAGTCGCCCACGGCGGCTAACAAACCGAATCACGAATTCGTCACCACAATTTTCCCTAGCCTCCAGCCCCTAACCCCCTTTCTAATATGAGCGTTGACCTTCCACTTCCTGTCTTGAAGCCCACCGATTTCGCCAGCGATCAAGACGTCCGGTGGTGTCCCGGCTGCGGCGATTACGCAATTCTCGCGCAAATGAAAAAGGTGATGCCCGCCCTCGGCATCCCGCGTGAGAAAATCGTGTTCATCTCCGGCATCGGCTGCTCCAGCCGCTTCCCGTATTACATGAACACTTACGGCATGCACTCAATCCACGGCCGAGCACCCGCCGTGGCGACGGGCCTCAAAACGGTTCGTCCGGACCTCACGGTTTGGGTCATTACCGGCGACGGCGACGGCCTCTCGATCGGCGGCAACCACCTGATGCACGCCATCCGCCGCAACCTCGACCTCAACATCATCCTGTTCAACAACCGCATTTACGGCCTTACGAAGGGCCAATACTCCCCCACGTCGCCACTTGGAAAGAAAACCAAGAGCACGCCGATGGGCGCGATCGACAACCCGCTCCACCCGCTGTCAATCGCGATCGGCTGCGAAGCCACGTTTGTTGCCCGCAGCATCGATACGGAAATTAAGCACCTGGGCGAAGTGCTCAAGCGTGCGGCCGAGCACAAGGGCGTGTCGTTCGTCGAGGTTTACCAAAATTGCAACGTCTTCAACGACGGCGCCTGGGCTTACGCCAAGGAGCGCGAGACCAAGGCAGATACGACGCTCGAGCTCGTACACGGCAAGCCAATGATCTTCGGCAAAAACCGCGACAAAGGCATCCGCCTCAATGGCATGGATCCCGAAGTCGTCGAGCTGGGCAAAGGCATTTCGGAAGATGATCTACTCTTCCACGACGAGAAGGCCGCCGAACCTAGCCTTGCATATCTCCTCAGCCGCATGCGGTACGAAGACGGCTTCCCTGAGCCGATCGGCGTCTTCCGGGCTGTCGACCGGCCGCGTTATGACACGATGATCAACGACCAAATTACGCTAGCTACCAACGAACGTGGCAAAGGCGACCTGGATAAACTCTTCGCCTCCGGCGACACCTGGGATGTAGAGTAGGTTGGGCTTTCGCCTGATGATAAAACTTAATCCGGCTCGGATGTATGAGCTCTATTCTTTGTCCCTACTGCGAAGCCGAAAACATCGAAGGCACAGACGAGTGCCAGGTCTGCGGCGCGGCGCTCACTGAGTTGAGCCGCCATATTCCCAGTTCGAGTGTCGAAGCGGATCTCCTTCGCGACCGCATCGAACGTCTCTGGCCCAAATCGCCGGCCTCCGTGTCGTCCGACGCCACCGTAGGCGA
>DATBAY010000203.1:0-5777 GCA_036271295.1 Lacipirellulaceae bacterium
GGTTTCGAAGGCGATGGTCGAGATCGTGGACGCGGCGCGAGCTGTTAGCGACAAGTCGTTCGGGGCGGAGGACATTACCGTGAATCCGCTGGTGCGGTTGTGGCATTTCGGCGGGCAGCCGGGCGGGCCGGGCAATCCGAAAACTTTTGCGCCGCCGAGTGATGAGGAATTAGCGGCGGTGCGAAAGCATGTGGGCTACAAAATGATAGATACACGACGCGCGCCGCCGGCGTTGCGGAAAAAATCGGACGGAGTGGAAATCGATTTGTCGTCGATCTGCTCAGGGTACACGATCGATCATTTGTCGGAGATCATGGTCGCGAGCGGTGTGACGGATTACATGGTGGAATTGGGTGGTGAGTGTCGTGCGGGTGGGCATCGCGAAGACGGCACGCCATGGCGAGTGGCGATCGAGCGGCCGATTTTGGCAGAGCAGCGGTTGGAAATGGCCGTGCCGCTCGTGAATGCGGCGATGGCGACGGCGGGAGGTAATCAGCATTTTTGGGAATATCAGGGGAAGCGGTACTCGCACATTCTCGATCCGGCGACGGGAAGGCCGATTGAGCACGCGCTCACTTCGGTGACGGTGGCCGCGGATACGTGCCTTGAAGCCGACGGGTGGGATACGCCGCTGGTCGTCCTCGGGCCGGAGCGCGGGATGGCGTGTGCGGAATCGAATGGGATTGCGGCACTTTTTATTTCGCATGCGGATGGGGATGCGGCGGGGAAGACTGAGGATAAAGTGCGGGTGACTTCCGCTTGGCGGAAACGGTTTGGGGATGAGGTGAGGTGAGGTGAGCGACTAGATAGAAAGGATGATGTGTCCAAGCCGCCAAAAAACGAGAGCGACAGGTTGTGGCCGCTGTTGGAATGTTCGCTTGACGGAATTCTAATCGTTTCGGCGGACACTTGGTGCGCCGACGATTTGCCGATCGTAGCGGCGGAGCCATGGCACGTCGTGCGGGCAAACCCGATGGCAGGTGTATGGCTTGAGGCGGCACCAAGCGAACTCGTCGGTCGGTCTGTGAGCGAATTGTTCGACGCAGAGTCGGGAGCGTTCGTCGTTCGCGAGCTCGACAAGATTCTCGGAGACTGGCCTACGAACCGACACTTTCTCGTCAATTTGTCGTCAAAGAACGAACGATCGCGATCGTTCGGTTGTCGGATACGCCGCCTTATATCCTCGTCGGACCACGTGGGAATTCTGCTTACGACGACGTATCGCGACGAGTTTCCTACTAGAATCGATCCGCTGACTCGGCTTCTGGATCGCAGCCATTTGCTGGATCGACTTGCTAGGTTGCTCGGTCCAAGTCGTGGGTCAAACGAAAAGTTTGCGCTGCTCTTTATCGACTTAGACGATTTTAAGGCAATCAACGATCGCTACGGCCATCTTGTCGGAGATCAGGTTTTGCAGTGGGCTGCATTGCGTGTAAAAGAATGCCTGAAGTTAAACGAGCACGAAACAGTTGTACGCTACGGAGGTGACGAATTTGCCGTGCTGATCTCCGGAGACGCCGATACGACGCGCGTCGACGAAATTGCGAAGGCGATTGGTACTTCGTTTGAACAGACGATTGAAGTGCCCGATGGTAGAGTTTCGCTGACGGCGAGCGTCGGAGTTGCGTGGGGTCCAGAAGATTTCTGGTCGCCTAATGAAGTGCTGGAGGCGGCTGACAGGGCGATGTATGCGGCGAAGCGGGGGAAGTAGGAGCTCGCTAGGTAATTCGCGGCGGGCGAGCCCGCCCGCTAAATGGCGGATTCTTGCGAACTCACAGTTTCAAGTTGCTAGCACTCGCTAGCTGCCATTGTTTGCCGTGAGGCGAATTTGTATCTTTGCGGCCCCGTTTGACCCCGTGGCCGCGCGCTGTTGTGCATCGCGGCTGAATGCAAGGAAGCAGCGTATGCGAGTTTCATCGGTTTCGGTACATGCGGCCGCCGGTTGGCCTGGCGTGCATTTGGATGCTCAGGGAACGCAGCTCACGGCCATTTGCGGCCCTTCGAATAGCGGCAAGAGCGCGATGGCGGGGCTGATCGGGCACGCTTTGTTCGGCAAGTCGCGCACGTGGCTGACCGGGACCAATGTGCCTGAAGGCGAGCTCATCGTGGAGAGCAATTTGGGCCGGTATCGGCTGCGACGCTCGTACGATTCGCAGCACGAAGCGCGACTGACGGTGGCGGCGCTGGATGGGTCGGCTGTCGATCGGCATACAACACATAGTTTGGTTGGCAATCTATCGCCGAGCGTATTGGCTCCGCTGTGTGCGGTGAGCTTTCGCGAATCGCCGCGGCTCACGCATTTGCTGTCGAAAGAGTTTGCGGCTGGGTTTCAATCGATTCATGATGACGGTGGTCCGCACGGGTCACGTCGCGCGGCAGAGCTTGCCGCGCGACGTGATTTGTTAGCTCAGGAGCTGGAAACGCGGATCGCGGGCGAGCGGCGGGCGAGCGGCGAGCTAGAAATGCGGTGGCGAGAGCTCGATCGGCTGGCTCGCGATCAGCAGCACCACGTCGGGACGTTGGAGCAGCGGCTGCAATCGATTGAGAAATCGCTGGCGGAGACCGACGCTCGGCTGCGGTATCGCCGGCTGGAGCTTAACGTTGAATTGCGGTGGAAAGCGGATGAAGGCCAGGAACCGGAAACTTCGCTAACGGAGCTCGACTCGCAGATCGAGAGCTGCCGGCAAACGCTGGCGGCGATGAGTGCGCGGGAAGGTGTCGTGCGTGGGCGGTTCGCGCAGGTGCAAACGGTCCGCAGCGGCACAGCGGCGATTGCCGATCAGCAAACGTGGCTCGCCGTTTCGCGGCAGTTGGCGGCGGATTTATCCGGCGAGGTATCGCGGCTGGCACGAGCGACTGGTTCGAAGACGTGTGTTTGCCATGATGCCCACCCTCGGTTGCGGCCAATTGCGGAGACGATTGAGCGGCAGCTGGCTGTTTTGGAAGAGTGGATTCAGGATCAACGCCGGGCGCTGACGGCAACTGAGCTGCAAGGCGAAATTGATGGATTGGAGCGGACGCAAACGGAGCTGCGGCGCCATTTGGAACATTTGCTGCAACGTCGGCAGGCGCACACGTTTGGTGCACGGTCGGCGCGCGAGGATGGGCACGGGCACAACTTGGGTTTCAGCGCGGCGGATGCCGAGCAGCTTGAAAGCCGACGGATGGAGCTCGAGCACGAACGGTTCAGCTTGGTTGAACAGGTCAATGCGGCTCACAAAAAGTTGAAGACACTTCGCGGCGAGCGGGACGCACTCGATCGGCAGCGTGCGGGATTGCTTTCAGCCCGTTCGATTGAACACGTGCAGCGTGAACTCGCTGCGATTCAGCAAAAACTCGAACAAGCGACAGGGGCGAGCATCTCAATTGACGGCGCGGCTACCACGGGTGACGCGCCGACGCGGGCATCGGATTTTCTGGCTCAGCTGACGAACGGCGATTTAGTGCGCCTAACGCTTGTTGGCGAGGGCCGGCAGGCATGCGTTGTGAATCGCGAAGGGGCGACGATTCCGGTCGACCGGCTGCATGGCTTCCAGCTCGATCAAGTGTATTTGAGCATGTGCTTCACGCTACTTTCGGCGGCGAGTCGGAAGGGCATTTGGCTGCCGCTGGTGTTGGATGAGCCGTTCGAACGGCTCGATGGGCGGTCGACTGCGGCACTGGTCGCAGTGCTCGACGTATTCTGCCGGCAAGGGCATCAGGTGTTCGTGTTCACACGGAAGCAGGATGCGACGGATCGATTGGCTTCTGTCGGCGCGGCGGTGCGGAATATTGCCGCCTTGCGGCAGTGGAGCGGGGAAGCTCAAGCGACATTTTATTCGGCGGCCACGGCTCCTGCGGAGCACGCGCGCCTGCCGATTCCGGTGCGCGTGCGACCAATGGTGAAGCCGCGGGTTGATGTTTCAGAGGTTGAATCGGCAGGAGCGGATGATTCCGTTGACGGATACGCGGGGCCTAGCTCTAAGCCAGCGCGACGGCGGAAGAAAAAGCCGAGCGATCGTAGTGACGCGGCGTAGGCGGTAGGTAAACCAGGGCGGTGGAGCTAAACCGCAGCGGTTCGACGACGCGATTCAAATTAAGGCCGCGATAGTCACTATTCCTCGAATTTAATTTCGAGGATTTCGAATTTGTTGATGCCGGCCGGGACTTCGACCTCGACTTTGGCGCCAACTTTTTTGCCGACGAAGCCTTGGGCGAGCGGGCTCGCGATGTTGATTTTGCCGGAGTCGTAATCCTCTTCGCCGGCGCCGACGAGTGTGTACTCCTCGGTGTCGCCGAATTTGAGGTCTTTCACAACGATCGTGCAGCCAAACGCCACCTGGTCCTTGGGCAGCTTCGAGGTGTCCATGATGGCTGCGCGGGCGAGTTTATCGCGGAGCATGTTGATCTTGGCCTGCAGCAGGCCCTGCGACTCGCGGGCGCCGTGATACTCGGCGTTTTCGCTCAGGTCACCTTCGGCCCGGGCGGCGGCGATGCGCTGGGCGATTTCGGGCATTTTCTCATTTTCGAGAAAATCGGCCTCGGCTTTAATTTTGTTGTAGCCGGTACGGGTCATCGGGATTCGGTCGGACATTTCTGGCCTGCACTTTCAACGTGGCGCAACAAAAACGGCCTCCGAGGGGAGACCAGTTCAGATACCATTTTGGTCCAATCGAGTGCCAAATGTAAAGAGTTGGTCGGCCAAATCTGCGCCAGAAAAAGAACTGCTGGACAAGCCAGCAGTGGCACCCCGACTCTCCGTCGTAAATCACTCTGGCAAATAAAGCAGCCGGCCGCAGGATTTACAGAAAACGAGTTTGGAAAGCCGCAGCTCGTTTTCCATGTTGAGCGTAATCTGCTGGCCGCAGCCGATGCAGACGCCGTCGTCCGCGGCGGCGAGGCTATCGGCGCCTTTGCTGCGGACGACGCGTTCGTAGTCGGCTTTCAGATCGGCAGGGAGGGCCTTCTCGGCGTCCGAGAGTTCGGTTTCCAGTTGCGAAATGTCCGTCCGAGTTGAAGCGGCAGACGACTCGACCGCTTGCTTGGCCTTGTCCATTTCCTGCTTGCCAGCGGCGAGATTTTTTTCTGCTTCTTTTGTCCCGAGGTTGAGCTCGTCGACTTTCTCCATGCCTTCCAGAATCTCGTCGGAGAGAACGCTGCCCGCCATTTCGGCGGCGGCGATTTGTTCGAGGAAGGCCTGGTACTCGCGGTTGCTGTTCGCGCCGTTGAGTTTGACTCGGAGGTCCATCACCTTTTGCTCGCCGCTCTTGAGATCGAGTTGCTTGCGGTCGAGCGCCATTTGCATTTGCTTGGCGCGTTCGCGGGCCTCGGCGAGCTTGGCTTCGAGCTGCTTGACGTTCGCTTCGCGGGCTCGCACCTGCTTGGGGCCGCGCTCGAGGCGGTCGCGCAGGTCGGCAAGCCGTTGGTGGATGTGGTGCAACTCCCGCAGTGCGGCAGCCGTAACGCTCATGTGCGGCCTCCCTGGTGCGAACGGACGAATCGTATGACGGCAATGATTTGCATGTGATTGATAACTTTATGATACAGCGCTTTGGCTGCGAGCAGTATTGGTTGGTATTTATCAATCGAGGGTGCCTGGGGCAACGCCCCAGCCGTTATTTCCGGGGCGTTGCCCCAGGCACCCGATAGCTAAGAGCGGAATTGGTTGGATTCAGGTGCAAAAAAAACCGCCGGCCATGGGCCGGCGGCTAAATTCGTTTCGGATTCGCGTCTCAGAGAGACGCGACCACGTGTTACGCCGCGGCGGCGGTTGCTTCATTTACGCCGGGTACGAACGG
>DATBAY010000204.1:0-9515 GCA_036271295.1 Lacipirellulaceae bacterium
CCGAAGCCCCAAGCATCTTCGGTGTACTCGGTGAGATGGGCGGCGTCGCGGCGGTGCTGATTCCAGATATCGTTTTCGCCGTACTTGAGCTTCGCCATGACGATCGGGCGGCGACCCTTCGAGAGGAACAAGAGCGCCATGGGCGTGCTGATCCACTCCTTGGTTTCGGCGTACCAACTTCCTTTCCAAAAGTGCGAGAGCGAATCTTGCTCGCGGATGAGGAGCGCGGCGCCTTCACGGTACCAATCGTGGTCGCCGATGAAGCGGCGGCCGGTGAGGCGGCCGGCGCGCTCCAGGCCGTAGAGATAGTAGTAGAGGCAAGCTTGTCCACCACCGGCGGGGCGCGGATTGTGATTCACGGAAAAATGATTGGCGAGCCAATCCATGGCGCGGTCGAGCTTGTCGTCGACCTCATGCGGGCGGCAGCAAATGACTTTGCCATCCTCGACCGAAGCGTCGCCCGATTCGAGTGCCGCGGTAGATACGGCGAGGCCGCCGATGCCGGCGCAGGTCATACTGCCGGTGCCGGCGTCGCCGGGCACGTATCCCCAGGAGCCATCCTCATTTTGCGTGGATCGCCAATAATTAGCGGAGAGCGTCCAGGTGTCGCGGCTGACATCGACGCCCACGTGCTGGGCGTCATAGAGGGCCAAGACGGCGAACTGCGAGTTACTGTTGTCTCCGCCGGGGCCGGGGTACGACCAGGCGCCTTTGCGCTGGCCGTCTTTGATTTGGTGGTCTTCGAGCCACTTCACGTTGCGGCGGATGATCAGCAGGTCCTTTTTAGGGTCGGCGGCGCAGAGGACCATCGTCTGCAATGAAATCGTGTACGTTTTATCGAGTTCCAGACTGCGAAGATGGTCGACGGCCTTACTCACGACGGGGTCGTCGATTGGAACGCCGGAGTTGATGAGCGCCAGTGTACAAAGAGCGGTCACGCCACCGTCGTAGTTGGGGAGTTCGTTCCAGGAACCGCGCGGTCCTTGCTGGCGTTTGAGATAAGCGACGCCGTGGTCGATTGCGGCGAGCACCTGGTCGGCGTCGATTGGCCGCTCGGCGGGCTTTTGCGCGAGGGCGGTGATCGGCGCTACAATTGCTATGACCGGCAAGATCGCAACACAAAATAGCGCGGGGCGGAGCCTCATCCCATATCCTTCGCGGGCGAGCCAGCAAACAGTCTGTAAGTAGTTTACGATTCAGAGGTTGAAGCGGCAATGCGCGGCGATGCCGGACGATTGTCGCCTGTGTAATGCAACTATAGAATGCGAATGGATTTACTGTCCGTTGTCCGTGGTCAGTAGTCCGTTGATGCGAACCGGCAGCGCCCGGCGAATTTCGACGCGCGGCTAACGGCAGACCATAGACAGGTATCATGGCAACAACGACACCGCCGACGACGCAATCAGGCAAGCCGCGCAATTTGGGCGACGTGCTGCAGGAGTTTCGCAATCATCGCGTCATCATGCAGCGCGAATTGCAAAAGGTAATCATTGGCCAGGATCTCGTCATCGAACAGATTTTCGCGGCCATCTTTACACGCGGGCATTGTTTGCTTGTGGGTGTTCCGGGGCTGGCGAAAACGCTCATTGTGAGCACCTTGGCGCAGATTCTTGATTTGCAATTCAAGCGAATTCAATTTACCCCGGACCTCATGCCGAGCGACATCACGGGCACAAGCGTGCTCGAAGAAGATGAGCAAGGGCGACGCAACTTTCGGTTTGTTGAAGGGCCGATATTCACGAATATCTTGCTGGCCGATGAAATCAATCGCACGCCACCTAAGACGCAGGCGGCGCTACTACAAGCGATGCAGGAACACGAAGTGACGGCCGGCCAATCGACCTACTCGCTGCCGAACCCCTTCTTCACGATTGCCACGCAGAATCCGATCGAGCAAGAAGGCACGTATCCATTGCCCGAAGCGCAGTTGGACCGATTCATGTTCAATATCAAGGTTGATTATCCGAGCGCTATAGAAGAGGAGCAAATACTGGCAGCAACGACGCGACAGGAGCGGCCCGAGGTCAGCAAGGTACTTTCCGAGCGGGCGATCCTCAACTTGCAGAAGCTGGTTGCGTCGGTGGCGGTAAGCGAGCACATCATCAAGTATGCGGCGGCGCTTATTCGGGCGACCCGACCGAAAGATGTGTCGGCGCCGAAGTTCGTTAAGGACTTGGTCGATTGGGGTGCCGGTCCGCGGGCCGGGCAGTTTCTGATTAATGGCGGCAAAGCGCTCGCCGCGATGGATGGGCGGTTTAGCGTCGCGATCGATGATGTGCAGAAGGTTGCCGTTCCCGTGCTGCGGCATCGCATCAGTACGAACTTCCAGGCGCAGGCCGAGGGAATGACGACCGAGGATGTGATCGCGCGGCTGCTCAAAGAGATCCCGGTTCCGGCGATTCCGAAATTTGCAAGTTGACAAGGCAAGTATTAACCACGGAGACACAGAGGACACGGAGAAGAATACAAAAGTTGCTTGCTTGCGAACTCCGTGCTCTCTGTGTCTCCGTGGTTCAATTCTTTCCGTTTAACGATATGCCATGTCAACCGTTGAGAAATATCTGAAGCCGGAGGTGATTCGGCAAATTTCCCGGTTGGATTTGCGCGCGCAGTTTATTGTGCGCGGCTTCTTGCATGGATTGCACGCGAGCCCGTTTCATGGGTTTTCGGTCGAGTTCAGTGAGCACCGGAAGTACACGCCGGGTGATAATCCGCACGATATTGATTGGCTGGTCTACGCCAAGACGGATAAGTATTACGTCAAAAAGTTCGAAGCTGAAACGAACATCACGGGCTATCTCGCGATGGATTTAAGCGAGTCGATGGCGTACACGTATCGCCAGGAATTGACGAAGCTTGACTATTCGATTTGCCTGGCGGCGGCGCTCTCGTATTTGATGATCCACCAGAACGACCCAGTAGGCGTAGTGACGTTTGGCGAAAGCATATCGCATCACTTGCCACCGAAGAGCAAGCGGCAGCAGATTGGCAATATCTTATCGCTCCTGGCGCGAATTAAACCTAGCGGGCCGACGGATGTGGGGCGAAGTCTCGTGCAACTGGCGGCGATGTTGAAGCATGCCAGCCTCATCATGGTGTTCAGCGATCTGCTTGCCGACCCGGAGCCGATCATTACCTCGATGCGGCGACTGCGTCACGGCGGGCATGACGTAATCTTGTTCCACATTTTGGACGAGGCCGAGGTCGCGTTTCCGTTTTCGGGGATGGTTGAGCTCGAAGAGCCCGAGACGCACACCCGGCTGGAGGTCGATGCCGATAGTTATCGGCGAGACTACTTGCAGGAGATCGATCAGTTTCGCGAAACGTACCGGCGCGAATGTTTTCAGAGTGGAATCGACTACGTGCCGCTTGATACGAGCATGCCATTCGATCGGGCGCTGACGGAATATTTGGTGATGCGGCAATCAAGAGGATAAAGGCAATTAACCGCAAGGACACGAAGGACACGACGAAAGAATCAATTGCATCACGATCTGTTCGCCTTTGTGTTCTTTGTGCCTTTATGGTTCATGAACGCCCCGTGAAGCTTGTGACTTAGTAGTCCGGATCGCAGGATGGGATTTGTTACTCCAGCATTGATCGGCGGCGCGGCGCTGGTGGCGTTGCCGATCGTGTTGCATCTCATCATGCGGCGGGAGACGAAGCGGCTCACGTTTCCTGCGCTGCGGTTTGTGCAACAGCGGCGATTGATGAATCAGCATCGGCTGCGGCTGCGGCAACTTCTGCTGTTGGCAATGCGCTGCGCGATTATCGTTTTGCTGGCGCTAGCACTTGCCCGGCCGACACTGCGTGGGTCGGCGAGCGCGGGTAAGGAAGGTGTGGCGGTCGCGACCGCACTTGTTTTCGACAATTCTCTCCGCATGCAATATGAGCAGGAGAGCCAGACGCGCTGGCAGAAGGCGAAGGAGCTGGCAACGTGGGTTGTGAAGCAGTTGCCGGCGGATGCGCCGGTAACGGTGGTCGATCGCGGCGGACGGCAACGTGGGCAAGATTTGAATCGCGACGGCGCCGAAATGCGGATCGAGCGGCTAGAGCCCAGTGCAGCGGTTCGGCCGATGGACGATACCCTTCGCGACGCAACGCGCTGGCTGGCAACTAAGAAAGACTTCCGCGGCGAAGTTTATGTTTTTACAGATTTATCCACTGAGGCCTGGTCGCAAACGACTGCGGCGGAATTCGCGAAATCGCTCGATGCGTTGCCCGGAGCCAATGTGTATCTGGTAGATGTCGGCGTGCTAGATCCGCAGGAGCGCGCCTTGGGACCGTTGAAGCTCTCCAGTGAACGAGTCGCTACGACGGGAAAGCTACACCTTAGTACCGAATTGATTCGCACGGGTGCGCCGAACAAAGAGCCAGAGACGACAGTCGAATTATACCTGGGGGACCGCACCAACGAGCTCGAGAAGCGCGGGCAAGAAGTGGTGCCGAACAGTGCGCAAACGGCGCCAGTCGAATTCTCACTTTCGGGTCTTGAGCCTGGACCGCATCAAGGTGTTGTTCGCATCATGGGAAGCGATCCGCTCAGTAGCGATGATGCGCGATACTTTACGGTCGACGTTCGAGCGCCGAGTAAGGTGTTGCTCTTGGGAGAAAAGGCGGACGATACGATCTTCTTGCGCGAGGCGCTCGCACCTTCTGTCGCCGCGGGAATGGGGCAGTCCGAATTCGCTTGTGATGTGAAAACCTACCGCGATATCGGGCAGCTTCGGTTGTCGAATTATGCTGCGGTTTTCTTGGTGAATCCGCCGCCGTTGGCCAAAAGTGCTTGGGATGCGTTGGCGGAATATGCCGAGGGCGGCGGAGGCGTGGGGATTTCGCTTGGCCGCAATGCCCGCCGGGAAGAGATGAGCGGTGGTGATGCGCAGCGGCTGCTGCCAGCAAAACTGCGTTGGCAATCGCACGACACGACGTATTTGCGGCCCGTGGCTGTGGAACATCCGGCCTTGCGCGATTTAGCGACGGTGACTGATAGCGCACCGTGGTCGGAGTTCCCGGTTTTCAAGTATTGGGAGCTTGAGCCTGGCGCGGAGCCGGCGGAGGTCATCTCCACGTTCGCGAACGGCAAACCGGCCATCGTCGAGCGGCGGATTGGCTCGGGCCACGTGGTAATGATAACGACTTCATTCTCCGACTATGCCTCGGCGGATGCTTGGAACTTATTGCCGACGGCGCCGGACCCTTGGCCATTCATCGCACTGGCCAATGGCATCGCACGATATTTAACCGGAGGGAGTCAAACACAGTTGAATTATGCGGCCGGCCAAACGGTGGTGATGCCGCTCACGCCCGATGAGCAGGTTTCGAGTTACGTGCTGCAACTACCGGACGCGAGCGCGATGCGACAAACGCTGGCCGCGGGGCAGCACGATCTCTCGATCACGTCCACGGAGGAGCTTGGCAATTACCGGGTGCGCGCAGGCGGCGAGCAGGAGAAGCTGGATCGCGGGTTCAGCGTGAATTTGCCAATCGAGATCACACAGCTGCAACGGGTACCAGTACCGGAACTCGTCAAAAGTTTAGGCAGCGAGCGAACACGAACGGCGCGAACCCGCGAAGAGATCGAAGTACGCGTCGGCGTTGGTCGCGTGGGGCATGAGCTGTTTCCAGCACTGATTTTGGCGGTCGCCTTGGTTCTGGCGGCCGAGCAACTGCTGGCCAATCGGTTCTATGAGTCGGTCGGCACGGTGGGTCGCCCGGAACCGAAGCCTGCCGTGAATGTCGTCGGAGGCGCGCCGTCGACTTCGCCATGAACGGATTCGAAATACGTCTGCAGCCGGTGGTTGATTGGACAACCGTTTTGATCGCGACGACGGTGCTGCTGGGGTTACTGTTCGTGCGGCCGCGGCACGTGAAACTAATCAAACGGCAGTGGGCCGCGCTCGTTGGCCTGCGACTGGCGGTTATTCTGCTGATGTTTTTCGCTCTGCTCCGCCCTTCGTTTGTGTATACGAAGACTGAACCGGTGCCTGGATCACTGCTGTTACTGGTCGACGGCTCGCGGAGCATGCAGGTAGCAGATTCGCTCGGCGACAAGCCGCGTTGGGATGCGATGAAGCTGCTGCTGGACGCTGCCGCAAAGGATCTTGGTAAGCTGGCGGCGAAATGGAACGTGACGGCTTATGAGTTTGGCGGCGAGACGAAAAATGTCGATTTACAGGATGGTAAATTGACACTGGCGGCAACCCCCAACGGCGAGGAATCCGCGATCGGAGCGGCGATCGGCGATGCACTCGATCGCGAAGCGAGCAAGCACGTGATGGGAATGTTGCTGCTGAGCGACGGAGCGCAGCGAGCAGCACCGCCGCACGACATGCCGCCGCAGATCGCCGCGCGCCGTTTGGCTGCGGAAAATATTCCGCTTTACACGTTTACGTTTGGCAAGTCGGGTGGAAGCGAGCGAGCGGATCTGAGTTTAAGCGATTTGGTGACCAACGAAACGATTTTCACCGAAACTCCCACAGAAGTTCGCGCGCGGCTCACCGCCTTGGGCTACGCCAACCAACGGGTGAAAGTACAACTGCTGTGGGAAACTCCGAAAGGAATGGAGGCGGTTGATACGGCACAGGTTGATACCGGCGCCGAAGGTGGGGCGACGCCTGTCGTATTGCGGTACACGCCACAGAAGCCAGGCGAATACAAAGTGACCGTACGCGTCGATCCACGCGAGGGTGAGCTCGTCACAACAAATAATGAGGTCAGCACGTTCGTTACGGTGCGGCCTGGTGGAATCAATGTGTTGTACCTGGTGGGCACGCAGCGAATTGGCGGCGGGCCAGGTCAAGAACAACGTTTCGTGCGAGCATCGCTCGCGCAATCGCCCGATATTGTCATATCGAGGCGACTCATCAACTATCAGCCGCCAGGCGCAGACATCACAGATGTGATTGGTCATGGCAAAGGCGGCCACACTTCGTCACCCGAGCCCGATGTTACGATTGTCGACAACGTCGACGTGCAGGGCCTGAACGACGCCAGTTGGAAAGCGATCGCGGATCGCGTGCAGCATGGCATGGGTCTTTTGATGACCGGCGGCTATCACAGTTTCGGGCCGGGCGGTTACCGCGGTTCGCCGTTAGCAGACGTGTTGCCAATGGAGATTGGTCCAGCCCAGCGACAAGATTTTAACGAAGCGCTGCGGCAGGACGTGCAGTTACCGGGACCGATCCACATGCAACCCGCGGCACCAATGGGCGAGCAGCATCCGGTCATGCAGATCGAGGGATCACATGGCGGTCAAGGAGCTGCTGCTCAAGGCGGAAAGGTATGGAATCAGTTACCGCCGCTCGATGGGGCCAATCGCATCGAGCGGAAGGAGCTGAAGCCAAACGCGCAGCTGCTCGCAGAAGCAGATGATCCGCAGAAGCACCCGCTGCTCATTGCCGGCCAAGCGGGCGAAGGGCGAGTACTCGCGTTTGCTGGCGACTCGACTTGGCGCTGGCAAATGAGTGGATTCGGTGAAGCCCATCGGCGGTTCTGGCGACAGGTTGTATTGTGGCTGGCAAAGAAGGATGAGCATACCGACGGTAAAGTCTGGATCAAGCTCGCCGGGCGACGTGTGATGCGAGGCTCAAAAGTCGATTTTAACGTGGGCGCCGATAGCGCGCAGGGCGAACCGTTGTCGAACGCGCAGTTCGACATTGCCGTTCAAACGCCGGATGGCCATAACGAAAGCGTACGGCCGACGAAAGATGCAGACGGCGCCTCAGTGGCGTTCCGCGAGACATCGAAGCCGGGCGACTATCGGATCGTCGTCAATGCGAAGGATGGCGGGACAGAACTAGGGACTGCCGAAGCTCGATTTCTTGTGCCGAACCAGGACTTGGAACTTGACCGCCCTGCGGCTGAGCCCACGTTGATGGCCCAGTTGGCCGAGATGACGAAACCAGCCGGCGGGGCGGCAATGGCCGCGGAAGAGTTGCCGGATTTGTTGAAACGTCTTGCGGCAAAACCGCCAGAATTAAAAGAAGAAGTGACCGCTAAGGTTACGTATTGGGATACGTGGCCGTTCTTTTTGGCGTTCGTCGGACTTCTCGGCGGCGAATGGTATTTGCGGAAACGCTGGGGAATGGTGTAGTCGATTGCTGAGCGGGTTCGCTGCGATTTATGACTTGATTGCTGTCCAAGTCCAATGACGGTCCGAGGTCATGCGGACCGAATCACGATCGAAGCCAGAGCGCTCAACGAGGTCGGCCATTTCATCGACCGTAAGTGCCGCGCGGAGCGATTCGGCGAAAAGCGTCCGCTGGTAGCGCGTCGCCCCCGCAGTGTAGGTTGCCACCAGGCGCTCGAGTTCGGCTTCGCTTGTGGGACGAGCAAGGTCGCGATGAAAGAAAAGGCCGCCGATCATGGTAACGCGAACAGCTTCGTCAACGACGCCCCGCGGTTCGGGGACGTGGTGCACGATACTGTTGCTAATTGCGACGTCGAACGCACCCGAGTCGAACGGTAATTGCTTTGCGTCGGCAAGAACTGTGGTAATACAGTGTGACAGTCCGACTTCATCGAGATTGTTCCTTGCCACGGCGAGCATGCTTGCTGCGGCGTCGACTGCGACGATGTGAATCTTCTCAGCGCGGCGGGCGAGTTTGATGGGGATTTGAGCGGTGCCCGCCCCGAGGTCGACAATGTTTAGTGTGGTGGACGTTACTGGTCGCTGAAGCGACCAGTCCTTTATTGCGGGGAGAAGATCGGTGACGAAAATGTCGTTCACCGTGGAATGATCCATTGCGTCGTATTCGGCAGCGCCCTCAGCGGATTCCATCACTTCAGGTTCGAGAACGCGTGAAAGCATCGCGATTGTCTCTGATTGCTACGGTTTGATAACGATCTTACCGGCGAGTGCGCCAGAATTTGCTATGGTGCTCTCTTCTTGCAGGCGGTGGGCTTCGGCGGCCTGGTCTAGTGACTTGACGCGGTCGATGCGTGGTTTGAGTTTGCCCGCCGCGAGCCAGCGGTTAATGTCATCGGCCCCTGCCCGCAACTCCTCGGACGTGGCATTGAACATCGCGAAGCCATACAAGCTGCAACCTTTCACGTAGAATGTTCCAACCGGGAATGCGGGTTTCGCGTCGCGGCCGGCCATGAGAATGTAGCGACCGCGCGGCGCAAGCAAGGGAAACGCAAGTTCGAAGTCGGGTTCGCGCAGTGTTTCCCACCACACGTTGATGCCGTTCGGCGCGGCCTCTTTGATCCGCGTGCCAACATCTTCGGTTTTGTAATTGATGGCGACATCAGCTCCCGAATCTCGACAGAGTTTTACCTTTTCGTCGCTGCCGGCCGTCGTGATTACACGGGCGCCCATTGCTTTAGACATCTGCACGACCATCGAGCCCACGCCGCCGGTGCCGCCATTCACGAAAAGCGTTTCGCCAGATTGCAGCTTGGCATCGCGGACGAGGCCGAGGTGTGCGGTCAGGCTAACGAGCGCGCACGCGGCCGCCGTTTCGTCGCTCACTCCGGGCGGAATGAGATAGAGCCAAGCCTCATCAACAGCA
>DATBAY010000205.1:0-7797 GCA_036271295.1 Lacipirellulaceae bacterium
CGCCGGAACGGCTGAGAGCGTGCTGGCCGTGTTCTTCGATGATGCGGCGCGCTACGAGAAGAACAACTTCTACATGAACCACCAGTGGCCGTGGCCTTATCCGGTCCCGGACCGCATGGCGGTTCACGAGCCGTTCTGCCAGATGATCGAAAACGGCTGGCGGCGGCAGAACCTGTTGGGTGCGCATCACTTCAACCCGGATACGAACCAGCTGACGACTGCCGGCGAGCTGCGGGTGCAGTGGATCATGACGCAGGCTCCGCCGAGCCGCCGCGGCATTTTCATCGAACGCACGCTCAACGGGGATGTGAATGCGAAACGTCTGGCCGTGGTGCGTGATTATGCGACGAAGGTTTCGATCGATGGCCAAATGCCGCAGGTGGAAGAAACCTACCTGGTTTCGGAAGGGCGGCCGGCGTCGATCGTCGATGCGACGAACGTGAACTTCATGAAGAGCATGCCGGCGCCTGTATTGCCGGCGGTTCAGAACAATTCGACCGGTAGCACCGGCCAATAGGCGGATCGAGCCGGCGCGTAGTCGCTGGTTT
Organism: Lacipirellulaceae bacterium; assembly: GCA_036271295.1. Taxonomy (GTDB): domain Bacteria; phylum Planctomycetota; class Planctomycetia; order Pirellulales; family Lacipirellulaceae; genus JABDGM01. Next base: position 549 of record DATBAY010000205.1, read on the forward strand.
TGTGACGAGAGAATTCTAAGCTGCCGGCAAGGATGCGGGCGGCTCACGAGGTTAAGGAGGACCGGCCATGCGGAAGCTTTGGCTCCATACGTTTACGGCGTTGTCGATCGGCGCCGGCTTCACCGCGAGTGCCGCACTTGCCGACCCGGCTTCGATGGCGATGCCCGGCCATTTCAGTAACCAGCAGCAGCCGGCGCAAGATTCGTCGTGGCATTTGCCGTGGTCGAAAACCACGACGACCGTCGTACCGCCGACGCCGACTCCATCGCCGTACGTGATTGGCCAGCCGCCGCAGCCGCAAGATAACTCATTCACGCATCATCCGATCAATTACTTCGAGACGAACATCTCGAAAAAATTCGGTTCGGGAGCGAAGACGGCTTCGGCGCCGCAGCCCGTGATGGCGCCGGTGGCCGCGCACGCGGTTGTTGCCGCGCAGGCACCCGCAGCGCCAACGAGTCCGCCATCACCCGAAATGTTCATCTTCGCTGCTCAAACTTGTGAGCAGCAGAACGATGTTCCGCAAGCGCGGCAGAACTTCCAGAAGGCGCTCAATATTTGGCCAGGGCAAGTGGAAGTGCTTCGCGCCGCGGCCCGCATGGAAGATCGCCAAGGCAATTTGCCGCTCGCGGAAAATCTATATCAGCAGGCGGTGACGGCGAATCCGCAGCACGCGGGGGCGAGGAACGATCTCGGTTTGTGCCTGGCGCGAGAAGGCAAGTTGCCGCAATCGTTGCAAGTGTTGGAGCAAGCCGTTCAGCTGCAACCGACGAAGCCGCTGTACCGCAACAATGCGGCCACGGTGTTGGTCGAAATGCATCAAGATCAGCGGGCCCTGGCGCACCTGGCGGCCGTTCACGACGCCGCGGATGCGAACTATAATCTTGGCCAGTTGCTGATCGAGCGTGGCCGGCCGGCCGACGCGGTGCAGTACTTCCAAGCTTCGCTGCAGGCGAGCCCGGGAAATCAGCAGGTTCAAGTCGCGTTGGCGAAGCTGCAAGGTTCGCAAGTAGCGGTCTCGATGCCGCCGGTGACGCCGCAATCAGGCGCCGCACAGATGCCAGTGCAGACGCTGCCGGCCGTTCCGGCGCAACAAGTGCCGATTGCCGGACAGCAGGTGAGCTATCCCTCGACAGCGACTGCCGTCCCCGCGACCGCGCCGTTGGCGCCGCAACAATTGCCGCCGGTGGCGAGCCGACCGACAGGCATCGTACGCTAACGCCGCTGAACATTGGATGACGTTTTACCATCCACGGGGGCGGGCAACATCGAGCGCTCGGGTTGCGATGGCGGCGCGGGTTCGGGCCTCAGCGGCAGGACGGTTAGCTGGTCTTCGTCGGGCGCAGGTTTCGAGGCGATCCGCGGCGTTTCGAGGCGCGGTTCGACCGAGGCGTCGTTCGACGGGCTGAGTCGCAGCAGGACGATGTACCCGATCGCGACCAAACCGCAGATGAGGATCGTGAGGCCAAAACGAGCTTCCGTAACTCCCAGGACTTTCTGTTTTTCCATCGCTGCCTCCTCCATGAGGCATTGCGGCTAAGTTGCTAGCCGCGCACCAGTCAATCTAATTTGCGTTCCGCCACGCGAAGCTTCGCGCTGCGCGAGCGGGGATTGGCGAAAATCTCTTCTTCGGATGCGCGGAGCGGTCGGCGCGTTTGCACCACCAGCCGCGCGTCGTCTCGAAATGATTCCTTGACCATGCGGTCTTCGAGTGAATGGAAGCTAATGATCGCGATGCGTCCGCCGGGGCGCAGGCAATCTGGTAGGCGGCGCAGGGCGACTTCCAACCACTTGAGCTCCTCGTTGACGGCAATCCTTAAGGCTTGAAATGTTCGTGTGGCGGGATCGATGCGTTCGTCGCGGCGGCGCGGCACCGATTTACGAATCGTGCGGGCCAGGTCACCAGCGGTGCGAATGGGCTTCGATCGTCGTGCTTCCACAATGCGGCGGGCAATCCGCCGGCTGAATCGTTCTTCTCCGTACTTAAAAATCAAATTTGCCAGGTGTTCGGCGCTCAGCCTTTCGATCACCCGCCAAGCAGGCTCACCGCGGGTGGGGTCGAATCGTAAGTCGAGCGGCCCTTCGCTTTGGAAACTGAACCCGCGCTCGGCGTCGGCCAACTGGTCGCTGGATAAACCGAGATCGAGCAAGACCCCATCGACATGCTGTATTTCCAACTCGGGCAGTAGTTCGGGTAAGTCGCTGTAGTTCAAATGGATCGGACGGATCGGTGCGGCGCGAAAATCGGTTTCGGCGCGCTCGATCACTGCCGGATCGCGATCGAGGCCGATGACGACTCCTTGTGGGCCGACATGGTCCGCCAACAATTTTGCATGTCCGCCGCCGCCGAGCGTGCCGTCGACAAACGTTTGACCGGGCTCGGGGCGCAGCCATTCGAGGACTTCGCGTGGCAGCACCGGCAAGTGTTGAGTCGGGCCAATCGACATCGGGGCGAGGGAGGAAATATCAAATTTGAGGCGGGGAGACTAGCGCAAAGTCCGGCGAATTTGGTGCGGCGAAGGAGACGGCATTGGTATGCGTGCATGGTCGCGGAAGCGACCATGCGGAAATGGCGCGCTGCGCTCGGGATCGCGCATGGCGTGCTAGCAGTGAGTGCATTGTAGCGTGGAACTGCCTGCGGATGCAGCGCGCATGCCAGGCGTCAACCCCGGAGGCACTTCCCTTTGCCAAATGGGGCAGACTGACGTTCGGTGGACGAATTCTGACTCGCCACCGACCGCCGCTCGGAGCTTCCGTGCCCCGAACCAGACTTACGACTGCTAGCCGGCGGTGTGAACCGGGTGTGGAGGAGAGCCTGTGGCCAAACACTCCCCAGCAGAGGATTCCGTCTGGCGTGTCAGCGGACGGTCACGTTCGAAGTTGCCGACTCATGAAGTTCGACCGTTTGCCAACTCGCGATCCGTAAAAATATCCGTTTTTTGGCAAACGTCAATCGGTTGTTTTGGCGGCGTTTTATACGTTTGTTCACTAACCGAAAGCGTATCTTCAAACATCGTCGCAGGCTGCGTTAACGACAGGCGACGAAACAAATTTAAAAAAATCTTCCGGGTTGACAGTATACGCCTGAGCAGTACCTCCGATGGGCCCTGCGGCCGGCTACGGGCGCGCGTATCTGGGCGGTTCCCGACACCGGCGCGGGGGAGGAGGAAGGGCGGGGTAGCCTTGCCCGAGCGAGAATGCGACGATGGGTCGGTTCCTGAAGTTTTGCCAAATCGCGCCGTCTTGGGCGGCTTAAAGAGAAGGCCGGGGGTTCCTCCGATTCCGATGCAGACGCAAGCATTCCCATTTGATTTTGAGGTTCCACGCCATTTGGTGGCCCAGGAACCTATGCAACATCGTGCCGATGCACGGCTGATGGTGGTCGACCGCCAGCGGCATTCGATCGCTCATCACCACGTTCGAGATTTACCCGATCTCTTGCGGGCCGGGGATCGGCTTGTGCTCAACAACACGAAGGTGATCCGAGCCCAATTGGCGGGGGTTCGAGTGCAAACGGGCGGTCGGTGGCAGGGGCTGTTTATCGAGGCCTTGCCGGACGGCAACTGGAAGATCCTGTGTAAGACGCGTGGCCGCCTGGCGCCGGGAGAGGTCATCACGCTGCGCGACCGCGAAGGGCGGCCTGGCGCGAAACTTTGGTTAATCGAACGCTTGGAGGAAGGCCAGTGGGTCGCGCATGTGGAGAGCGACGAGCCGGGCGAGGTGGTGCTGGAGCGTCTGGGACGGGTGCCGTTGCCGCCGTACATTCGCGGCGGGAATATGGTGGATGAGGACGTTGCTAGCTACCAGACCGTTTATGCCGAGAAGCCCGGTGCGATCGCGGCTCCGACGGCGGGGCTGCACTTTACGCGCGAGCTGCTACAAACGCTCGCGGCACGCGGCATCGGGCAGTCGCGACTGACGCTGCACGTGGGGCTGGGTACGTTTCGGCCCATTGAGGCCGAGAATTGGGACGATCACCGCATGCACAGCGAGTGGGGAGAAATCACGGTGGCCACGGCCGAGGAATTGAACCGGACGCGCGCGGCGGGACATCGGATTGTGGCCGTTGGCACGACTGTGGTGCGAACGCTTGAAACGGCGGTGCGATGTAGCGGAGCGGGGCGGAGCGCATCATCGGATGGCTTGCGGGAGATCGCGGCGTGGCAGGGAACAACGGATCTGTTTATTCGTCCGCCATTCGAATTTCGTGCGATCGACGCACTCGTTACGAACTTTCACTTTCCGCGAACGACGCTGCTGATCCTCGTGCAAACGTTTGGCGGGGCGGAATTGATTGCAGATGCTTACCGGCAAGCGATCGAGGAAGAGTATCGCTTCTACAGCTACGGCGATGCGATGCTGATCGTGTGAAGCGGGAAGGCTGTTAGCCGAGGACGCCTTTGAGATTGTCTGCCGAGCGATCGAAGCTGCCGGCCGTGGCTTGCGCCATGGTGTGCACAGCGCCAATGCACACGCCGACGATCAGCGCGAGCATGACTGCGTATTCGACAGCCGTTGGGCCGTCCTCATCTCGGAGCAGTGATTTGAAGAGTTTGAGCATGGTGAGGCTCCTCGCGGGGAGGCTTTGGTTACTACACGAGCCGGAATGGCGATGCGCACCAGACGGGCTATCTCCTTGCTGAAAGCCTAGCTTAAGCGGGGCGAAAAGCAAAAAACCGGCCGCTGGTTGCGGCCGGATTTTGGTGGTAACGGTTATGCGGATTAAACGCAGGCGTTCGACTACGCTTGGAACGAGCTGCCGCAGCCGCAGGATTTTACGGCGTTCGGGTTCTCGAACTTGAAGCCGCGCGCTTCGAGACCTTCGTAGAAGTCGATCGTCGTGCCATCTAGGTAGAGGGCGCTTTTCTTGTCGACGACGACCGGCACGCCGAAATAGTCGTACTTCGAATCGGCTTTTTCGTCGAAGCTTTTATCGAAACCAAGAGCATAAGAGAAGCCGCTGCAGCCGCCGCCGGTAACGCCGACGCGGAGCACCATTTCGGGCTCGATCTTTTGGTCGGCAATAATGCGTTTGACTTCGTTCGCAGCTTTTTCGGTCAGGACGACGGCCATTTCAAAAATCTCCGCGGGGATGGATCGGTTGTGCAGTTAGTCGGCGAATTCGAAGCTAGCTTCCAACTCGGCCGCAATGTTGAGCGGGTTGCTAAATTATAGTCATCGGCGACGCGGCGGAAAGGCGGATAGCGATTTTCGGCTTAGGCGACGCGATTTTTGACCTTAGAGCGGCATTATTTGGTCGGTCAGCCAGCGAGTTTTCGGAGCTCTTTGACGGCCGCGGTGACTCGGTCGATGGCGAAGTCGATATCGGCAGCCGTGTTGAACCGGCCCAATCCGAAGCGGAGGCTGCTGCGGGCTTCGGCTTCGCTGTGGCCGAGAGCGAGCAGCACGTGGCTGGGGCCGCTGTCAGTCGATGTGCAGGCGGCGCCGCTGCTGACGGCGAGATTTCTTATGGCGAGCAGTAGCGCCTCACCGTCGACGTTTCCAAACGACAGGTTGAGATTGTTCGGCAAGCGGATGGCGGAACGGTCGCCTGTATCTGCGAAGTCAATTTGCGGACCGCAAATGCGGACATGTTCAAGCGAGCTGAGCAAAGCGCTGGCGAGCGCGTTTCGAAGTTGTGTTAGTCGAGGACGCTCGGCGGGAAGTTCTTCGATGCAGAGTTTCAGCGCGGCGGCGAAGCCGACGATGCCGGGGACGTTGAGCGTGCCGCTGCGGCGGCCTTCTTGTTGGCCGCCGCCGGTGATTTGGGGGTCGAGGCGTACGATCGGATCACGGCGGCGAATGTAAAGCGCGCCGATACCTTTGGGGCCGTAGATTTTGTGCGCGGTGAAACTCATGAGGTCGATGCCGAGGCGACTGACATCGACCAAGATTTTGCCGACGGCTTGCGTGGCATCGCAATGCAGCAGGACCCCGCGCGATTTGCAAATGGCGGCGATCTCCTGCATAGGTTGGATGATGCCGATTTCGTTGTTGGCGAGCATCACGGACACGAGACAGGTGTCCTCGCGAATCGCGTCGGCAACTTTTTGCGGATCGAGCCAGCCTGCGCGCGGGCTCGGTTGTTGTTCGACATCGAGGAGCGTGACCTCGTAGCCGCGGCGGGCGAGCCGGGCGAGCGGATCAAGCACCGCCTTATGCTCGGTCGTCACACTGATGAGATGGTTGCCACGGCGGCGGTCGCGTTCAGCGATGCCGCGAATGGCGAGGTTGTTGCTTTCCGTCGCGCCGCTAGTGAAGACGATTTCGGTGGCGTCGACACCGATGGCGGTCGCGATTTCAACACGCGCGGTTTCGACGGCATCGTGGGCCTCGTGCCCGGCCGCGTGGACGCTGTTCGGGTTGGCATAGATGCGATCGAAATACGGAAGCATCGCTTCCACAACGCGCGGGTCGACGCGGGTGGTGGCGTGGTTATCGAGATAGACAATCGTGTCGGAATTAAGTTGCATGAGCTAAACCGCAAGCGGTGGACTTGCCGTAAAGCTATTGTACGCCGGACATGAGGCGGTTTCCGGCGTGATGACTAGCTGAAGAGGGCCCGCACCGCGATTTGGGACCAGCTTTCGAATTGGTCGAGGCGGGCGAGGATGTCGCTCGCCGGGGTGAAGCGGCCGTCGAGGATGTCGGCTTCGCGCGGGCGGACGTGCGGGAACTCGACATCGCAGAGGTGCACCATGCCCAGGTGAACTCGGCCGACGGAGGTTTCGTCGTCGTTGATCAAGCCGACGACCGATTCTTCGTACGGCGTGTCGATGATGACCTCTTCCTCGAGTTCGCGGCGCATGCCTTCGCGATAGACATGGTGTGAAGGGCCGATTTCGGCGTCGACGGAGGAAATATGACCACCAATGCCGACGCTGCACTTAGCGTGCAGGCGGCGTTCGCCCTGGCCGCTGCCGCGTTGGTATTCGAAGAGGTGAGGCGTGCCGTCGGGCGATGTCCACCGGAATAGCACGTACGGAATGAGCTGTTTATAGCTTGGGTCTTCTTCCATCTCGCCGCGGGCGCGGTATTCAACGTGATCGCCGGTTACGAGTTGCGGCCAATAGCGGTCGATTTCCCGCGAGAAGCCTTGGAAGTAGCCTAACTCGCGGAAGAGTGACGTGGGGACGACGAGAATTCTTTCCTCAGCGACGGTAGACACGGCGAGTCCTTTTGTGTGGGCGGAAACAGTTGGAGCGCTCGCCTAATTTTACTTATTCTCGATCCGCACGCTAGCGTCGAA
>DATBAY010000206.1:0-2343 GCA_036271295.1 Lacipirellulaceae bacterium
GCACGCCGCCTAGGCGAACTGCGGCGGCCAGTGAGCGACGACGGGCGGCCCGCGCCCGGAGCGCAAGTTTGCGCATTGGCAGCTATTCCTCGTCGCCCAGCCCGTATTCCTTGAGCTTCTTGTGCAAGGTGTTGCGGTTGATGCCGAGGCGGGTGGCGGCTTTGGTTTGCACGCTTTCGCACGAAGCCATGACCTGCACGATCAACTCGCGCTCGACGCGGTTGACGATCTTGGCGTGCAAGTTGTCCTCCTGCGGGCTGGCGGTGATCAGCCCTTGCTGTACCAGCTCGTAAGTCAGCGTCTCCAGATCGGCCGGCTTCGAACGGTTGGTGCGAGGCCGATCGCCACGCAGGACGGCATCGGACAACAGGTCGACGGTCAATTCGTCGCCGGAGGCCATCACGACGGCCCGTTCCACGTAATTCTGCAATTCGCGAACGTTTCCGGGCCAGTGATAAGTTTGCAGGGCGGCCAACGCCTGCGGATGGATATGAACGACGTAGCGATCGTTTTCTTCGTTATAGATATTGAGAAAATGACCGACGAGTTGGGGAATGTCCTCGGGCCGTTCGCGGAGGGGGGGCAAATGGATCGGAACGACGTTCAGCCGATAGTAAAGATCCTCGCGAAATCGTTCTGCCTCGACTTCGGTCATCAGATCGCGATTGCTGGCAGCAACGACACGGGTGTCGACCCGGACAGTTTGTGTATCGCCGACACGTTCGAACTCGCGCTCTTGCAACACCCGCAGCAGTTTGACTTGCAATTTGGGAGTGGTGGAGTTGATTTCGTCGAGAAAAATGGTGCCGGTGTGGGCGGCTTCGAACCGGCCTGTGCGGTTGGCGATGGCTCCGGTGAACGACCCGCGCACGTGGCCGAATAGTTCGCTCTCGAGCAGGCTTTCGCTGAGCGCGCCGCAGTTGACGCGGACGAACGGGCCGCTGCCGCGGGGGCTGAGTTGATGCACGGCTTTGGCGATGAGTTCCTTGCCCGTGCCGGTCTCACCCAACAGCAGCACGGAGGCGTTCGAGCGGGCCACCAGGCGGGTCAAGTTATAGACCTTCTGCATGGCAGGGCCCGAGCCGATGATGCCGGCGATCGGCGGTCCTGACGGATCTTGTTCGAGATGTCGAAATGATCGACTCATAAGGCGGCTTCGTCGCTAGGAACGGTGAAGTTCCCGGTTTATGTCCTGTGTGAACGATGAATCTAGCTGAATGACGAGTCGCGACGTCCGTTTCCACGCCCAAGAACAGCACGCCGCTCTTGGACTCCGATCATCGTTCATCATTCGTTCTTCTTGCTTGTCAAGCCGCGGCCTTAGGCTACTCCGCTCGTCGACGAGACGAATCACAGAGGTATAGTTCTCAAGGCACGGCTTTCTCCGGGGGTGAAGCTTCGCGCGCCGCGGCCGCCTGACTGCGTTTCGCGCGTTCTTCAATCGAATCCAGGATCGATGCCAACACCGCCTGGGTCTCTTTATCCAAGGTTGCACTTTGATTGTATCGGTCGTATTGCGACATGATTTCGCCCGTGGTCAACAGCGTGCCGTAGCGGGTAACGCTGTCGCCGAAGGCCTTGGCCGCCGCTTGTCGCGCGGCAAGGGGCAATGTGCTACGACTGGCTCGGTCAGCCAGTGCGCGTTGGGCACGGTTGGTTCCCAGATTCGCGAGCACCTGCCCCGCCTTCTCGCTCAAGTCGGGGGTCGAGAGCGCGACTCCCGCCGCCTCTTCCACATTACGCAGGTCGTAGTAACCTCCGGCATGTGAACTCAGCTCGCCGAGCCAATCGAGCGCTTGCATCGCCTGTGCCTTGCGTTCGTCCAAACCAACCGTCGATTGGCCCGCTTTGCTCAGCAACTGATTGCTTTGAAATTCCAGCGCCTCTCGCGGACCGATCGGCGGCGCCGATCTTCTCCAAAGTTTTGGATTCGGCAAGAGCCCCGTCTTGCCGCTGACGTCGATGAAGTTGTATATCTTTCCCTGATAAAACGACGGTCCATCAGGTTCCTTGGTGACAGGATTCACCGGTCGCACGATCGGCATCGTCAACGTCTCGCGACGCGACAGAACCCCGGCCCGATCGAGATCGTCCGAGTCGCAAATTAAACCGATCGGCACATTCGCGGTGCGCGCATCGCGCCGCAATTGCTGGATCAACTGACCCGCCGTCGGCGCCGCCAACGTCATATCCAATAGGATCAATTCGTAATCGGGTGAACGGGTTGTGAAGATCAAAACCGAACGAGCATCGGTAGCAATGTCAGCTTCATATCCCATCTCAAACAACAAGCCAGCCACTCTGGCCGCCTCGGCAGCCCGCACGTCGGCGACCAAGGCACGA
>DATBAY010000207.1:0-6618 GCA_036271295.1 Lacipirellulaceae bacterium
CATTTGCCGAACCGCCCAAACGCGCTGGGGCGCTCCCGGATGATGATTTGCTGTGGAGGCGAATTGGCGACAACTTCTTGAGCCATGAGTAAATCCTTCGAGAAATAGCATGCTAGCGGCCCGGTTTGGCCGCAAGCGGTTTAGCGCCATTCTATGGCACGCGGGGAGAGAGACAAACGGGCTGCTGACGAAGGAACGGCCCCGGAGAGAGGGAGAAGGGGAGACAAGCAGATTCGTGCCGTAAATGAGTAGTTATGCGAAAAACCTCCCCGCCTCCTTTCTTGCCCTCTGCTTCTTTCGTGCGGGTTGCCAGAATTGGCCGCAGGCCGGTAAAGTGGACGCTTCAAATAAGAAGGAGCGTACGAGTGTTTGTTGCCGCATCGACTGACTGTTTTCCGGACCTGTCCCCACAAGAAGCACTGGAGGTATTGGGCGACCTGCAATTTACGGCCGTCGAGCTTCCGCTTCATGAAACGGGCCGCGGCCTGAAACCTTCCGAAGTGCATGGCGACTTGGAACGCTCGGCGCGCTTCTGTCGCGACACGCACCGGTTGGATATCGCGGCACTGAATATCGAACTAGCGCCCGGGCCCGATTATTACGCGCACTTCACTTCGTGCTGCAAGTTGGCCAAGCTCATTAAGGTGGTGACGCTGGTCGTCCCCTGCTCCGAATTGGGCACACCGTTCAATGAGGAAATCGAGCGGCTGCGAAAGCTCGTGGAAATTGCTTCGCTCGAGAGCGCTGTCGTGGCGATGAAAACAACCATCGGCCGGATGTCGCAGGATCCGGACACCGCTGTCGTGCTGTGCGACAACGTGAAGGGGTTGCGGCTGACGCTCGATCCCAGCCATTACATCACGGGCCCGCATCAGGGAAATGCGATCGATAAGGTTATGAAGTATGTGCAGCACGTGCATCTTCGCGATTCGTCGAAGCAAAAGTTGCACGTACGCGTCGGGCAAGGCGAAGTCGATTACGGCAAACTGATTCAACAACTGGAAAAGGTCGACTACGATCGGGCCCTGTCGGTGGATATGCCGCCACTCGAGGGATTCGACCATCGGGCCGAGATGCGAAAGATGCGGTTGCTCCTCGATAGCTTGCTGTAGCGCATCATCGACTACTATTGATCATGCCAACTGCCAAACGTTCCCGCCAACTCCCGCAGGCTGTCATCGGGTTGGATTTGGGTGGAACGAAGTTGGCCGCGGCGCTGTTTGATACCGCAGGCCAGCCGCTCATTCGACGCGGTTTGCCGCTTAAGCAGCGCGAAGGCCATGCGGTGGGCGAACTCGTCGTGAGCCAAATTCGCCGACTGTTGCAAACTGCAGAACAGCGCAAGCTGTCGGTTTGCGCAGTGGGCGTGTGCGTTCCAGGAATCGTGCGGCCGCAGAGTGGGCGCGTCTGGGCGCCGAACATCCCGGGCTGGGATGACTATCCGCTGAAGGCAGAAATCAAGGCGGCTGTTTCCAACCAGGCGGTGAAGATCGCGATTGAAAGCGATCGAACGGCATCGATTTTAGGCGAGGCCTGGCAAGGGGCGGCGCGAGATTGTCGGAATGCGGTTTTGATGGCGGTCGGGACCGGAATCGGAGCCGGCATTTTGATCGACGGACGAGTGCTCCGCGGTGCGCATGGCATCGCCGGGGCGGTCGGGTGGATGGCCCTAGATCGTCCGTTTCGGCCTGAGTATGTAGAACGTGGCTGCTTTGAAAGCCACGCCTCGGGGCATGGAATTGCCAACATGGCACACGAAGCGGTCGAACGTCGTCAACAATTTAGTGGCCGATTGCAAAACGCGTCGACAATTACTGCGCAGGACGTGTTCGCTGCTTATGAAACAGGCGACGAAAGTGCAACGGATGTACTGCAAAATGCCATCGCATTCTGGGGCATGGCCAGTGCGAACTTGATAAGTCTATTCAACCCCGAGAGGCTCATCTTCGGCGGCGGCGTGTTTGGGCCGGCGACGCGGTTTTTGGACGCGATCGCCACCGAAGCACGTCGTTGGGCACAGCCGGTTGCGTTCGAGCAAGTCACGTTCGCAGCTTCCCAACTGGACGATGAGGCGGCGCTGTATGGGGCGGTGTACTTGGCGTTGCGAGCGGCGGGACAATTGAAGTAGAAACTCCGACGACGTCGCAGCCACGCCTTCTTTTTGTCTCGCTAGTTCGACATCTCCTTATGCACCACAAAAACTTCGTCTTCGCCGCGGCGTGTTTGGGGATGTTACTGTTCGGGATCGTGTTTTTGTCGTTGGGCTCTGTCAATAACATGTTGACAGAGCGGTTCGGTCTCGACGATCGAGCGATTGGCACGCTTACCGCCCTGCTGCCGCTGGGCATTCTGTTAGGGTCGCTTGTTTTTGGCCCGATTGCGGATCGATTTGGCTATCGCTGGCTGTTGATCGCCGCGGCATTGCTCGTCGGCGGCGCCCTGGAAGGGTTGGCATTCGCCGAGACTCCGTCACTAGTACAAGTCTGCGTTTTTGCGATCGGGTTCGGCGGCGGCATTCTTAATGGCGCGACCAACGCACTTGCTGCAGATGTTAGCGAAGGTGAACGCGCTGCGAAGCTCAGCTTGCTTGGCGTGTTTTTTGGAATCGGCGCTCTAACGATGCCGAGCTCGCTGGCAACGTTGTCCAATCACTTTGCATTGCACTCAATCGTGGCCGGCATTGGCGCGCTTGCACTGCTGCCGGCGATCTACTGTCTACTGATTGCATTCCCGCCAGCGAAGCAGCGATCCGAACGAGTCGCGATGCGGCAAGCAGTTCGCATGCTCGGCGAACCGTTTCTATTGATTGCATGCTTGGCACTGGCGCTGCAAAGCGGCATGGAGGGAATGTCGAATGATTGGACGACGCGGTATATCAAAAGTGCGATATTTAAGGGCCACATCGATGAGAGCAAGGTGCAACTCAGCCTCGTCGCGCTCACCGGCGCGATGATGGTAACCCGGCTACTTCTTGCGGTCACTTTGAAACATGTCAGTTCCCGCGTCGTTCTGTTAGCCAGCCTTTGCTCAACGGCGTTCGGCTGCCTCGTGTTGGCGAATGCGAAGCCAGAAAGCGCGACATTTGCGATCCTCGGTCCGGCATTGATCGGCGCAGGGCTTGCAGCCATATTTCCTGTGGTGCTGGGTTACGTCGGGGACCGCTATCCGCAACAATCGGGCACGGCGTTCAGTACAATCTTCGTCATTGCGCTGACCGGAAATATGCTGATCAATAAAACGTTCGGTCATATCGCTCACGAGTACGGTGTGCAGCGATATCCGGAGGCGCTATTAGCAGTTTTGCTTGCGGCTGCCGTGCTGCTGCACTTTCTGAATAATCTGCGACATCCGACAACTCTGGATAACAATACATGAACTCCTTGGCAACCGAGTGGCTCAACAACGCTCGCGCGGCGATGGACCGCATCGAGCAAACACAGATGGAAAACATTCGCCGCGCGGCGGAAGTGATGGCCGACTCGATCGAAGCCGGTCGCTGGGTACATGTGTTCGGTTGTGGACACGCCACGATCCCGGTCGAAGAAATGTATCCGCGGATCGGCGGCTTTGTCGGTTTTCACCCAATGATCGAGCTACCGATGACGTTCTTCACGCGAATCGTCGGCGAAATGGGCGTTCACCAGTTCCTGTTTTTGGAACGGGCCGAAGGATACGGCGTGGCGATCATGAAGGCGCATGAGTTCGACCCGCGCGACACGATGTGGATCTTCTCGCACACGGGCATCAATAACGTGAATATCGACGTGGCGATCGAAGCCAAGAAGCGCGGTATGAAAGTGATTGCTTACGGCTCGGCCGCGGCGGCGGAAGGCAAGACGACGCGCCATTCTTGCGGCAAAACGATTTTTCAAATCGCCGATCTCGTGGTCGATTCCTGCGCACCGGGCGGCGATTCCTCGGTGCCGCTTAAACACCATCAGGATAATGTGGGACCCGTTTCCACAATGGCGTTCGTGACCTGTGTATGGATGACCGTTTGCACCGTGGCGGAAATCCTGGCCGACCGAGGCGTCAAACTCTTCATCCATCCGTCGCACAACGTGCCGGGCGACACGACAGCCCACGACCGCCTCGATGCGGCTTTGGCCGAGTACAAGCGGCGAATCGCCGGGGTGTAAGTTCAATTTTTTGCACTTTTTGGCGATCCACGAAAAGCACCAAACTACACGAAACAGGACCACTCGAATTGACCTTCTATTCGCGGCGGGTTTTTGTGTCGCTGCGATCCAGTTGCTTGGCGGAAGTACTGGCTCCGCCACCAGCTTTTAGGCGCCTTTCGTGTTTTTCGTGGTTCTGAGCTGTGCGAAGCTCGAACTAAGTGCCGGCGGAACTCGCCGTTGCGGCCGGGGTTCATTCTTTTAGGTGGCGAATTGCCAAACTGCCTGCATATTGCGCGGCTCGCCGATGGATGGGGCGACGTGTAAGCTGGAAGTAGGTTCCGCACCCAGACCTCGACCGAGCAACCGTTGTCGGTAAGCGACTCGACTGCTGAAAGATACACGCTAGCCGATCCCGACGTTCGGCTGATGCTGTTGGTGCGCGAAAACGACGGCCAGGCGTTCGAGGAGCTGATGCTGCGGTATCAGAATCGCGTGCTATCGCTGCTCGCGCATTTGGTGGGCAATCGCGACTTGGCCGAGGATCTCACGCAAGAGGTATTTCTGCGCGTCTACCGCGCGCGGAACCGTTATGTGCCGGGGGCGAAGTTCTCGACGTGGCTATTTACAATCGCCGGGAACGTGGCCTCGAATGCGCTGCGGACGAAGTCGCGGCGCAAGGAAGTTAACCTGGCGCCGCGGCCGAACGATTCGGCGCCGCAATCGCTCGAGGCAGTAGCACTCGCCGCGAGCGGCCTGATGCCAACGCGGCAGCTCGAAAAAGCTGAGCTATGCAGTGCAGTGCAACAAGCGGTGGGGTCGTTGAGCGATCGCCAACGAATGGCGGTATTGCTCGCGAAGTTCGAACACATGAGTTACGTGGATATCGGAGCTGTGATGGATATGTCGCCGCAGGCGGTGAAATCGCTGCTATCGCGAGCGCGAACCAACTTGCGCGAATCGCTCCAGCCTTATTTAGATCGCGGCGCACAAATCAGCGGCCTGCCAACCGATTTAACGCGCGACAGTCACGCTGCGGCGGGCGAAACCACCTAGATCAACGCAATGTCGTCGATTGCAAATACACATTCCGAATCGCCCGAGAACGAGCAGCTCGTGGCATACCTCGACGGCGAGTTATCGCCAGAAGAGTGCCGCGCGGTCGAGGAACGGCTAGCCGCGGACGAAGGCTTCCGTCAACAGTTACGCGACCTCGACACTGCTTGGGAAGCATTAGGCGCGCTGCCTCCGGCGACCGTCGACGACAGCTTTGCCCGAACCACAATCGAACTGGCATGCGTTCAAGCCGAGAAGGACCTGTCTCAGCGAAATTCATTGGTCGTCGCCGAAACGCATAGCAAGCGCCGCTGGTGGATTGCAGGCGCCGTTACGGCCGCGATCCTGGGCTTCATCTTTGTTCAAGCACTGGCCGCACACCGCAACAATGGCCTGCTCGTCGACTTGCCCGTCATTCAAGAGGCAAATGTGCTGTCGCGTGTCGAGAACGTCAGTTTTCTCCGCCAACTAGCTAAGTCGGTGTCACTCGACGAGCTGAAGCAAGACCCTCGCAAAGAAAAGGACGATGCGGCGTACCAGCGAGAACTCGAAGACTTTCGGCAGCTAAATGCGGAATCGCTGTCTCAGCGACGCGATTGGGTAGAAGCATTGCCCGCGGACCGCAAAGCGCAGCTTGCCGAACGTACACGATCGTTTGAAGACCCCAAGAAATCGCGCGAAGAGCGCGATCGCTTGCGCGCCTTGGCAAAGGCTGTGAGTCGCGACCCGTCGCTTGAGGAAGCGTTGATCGCTTATGGCCAATGGCTGGGGCGGCAAAGTGCGGGAAAGTTGAACGACCTGCACGATAAGATGCAGAATGCCTCGACCGCAGATCAAGTCGCATCAGTGCGCGAAATGGTGCAGCAAGAATACGAGCAAGCGGCCCGACATCTTTCCGAAGCCGATGCAAAGCGGCTGCGGACCGAATTCATTGCAGTCGCCGAGGAACAGAAACCGGAATTGCTGAAAAACACCTCGGGCCGGGAACACGAAGTCCTCGAACATGTGGATGTTTCCAAAGGCAAAGGGGCGTCGTATGTGTTCTTCCTGCTCACTCGCGATGCTGAAAAGCGACGCGATGTTGCTAATCGGCTCGTTGCTTCGGTGAGTCCCGAGCAACAGGCGCACTATGAAAAACTTCGCAACAGTCGCGACCACCGTCTGGCGATGTGGCAACTTGCGCAGTGGATCGATGATGCGATGCATCCTTCGTGGGGGCAGGCGGATCTCGAAAAGTTCTTCGAGGAGAAGCTCTCTAACGAGGATCGGCAGAAGCTGTTGGAGATGCCTCGGCTGGAGATGAAAAGCCGGTTGGAACAGATGTACGCTGCCTCGGAGCTCGGCGATGATTTTCGGGGGCCGCTACTGCGAGATTTTGCCGAGGGGTTCCGCGGAATACGCAGTGGACGCGGAGACGGACCGCCCGAGGGTGGGCGGCCGGGCG
>DATBAY010000208.1:0-2095 GCA_036271295.1 Lacipirellulaceae bacterium
ACGCCGACATCATCTTCGATGCCGATTTCCTGCAGTATTGGAAAAACGAATACGAAACGTTTACGCCGAACAGCGTGGCGATGCTCACCGGCGGGCCCATCGAAATCGAAGACTATCGGGCCCAGCAAAAGAAGATGCCCGCTTTCATGCAAGATATGCACGGCGGCCGGGCAGCTTGTAGTATGCTCGGTGGCCTCTCGCGCCAATTCGCGCTCGGTGCATCGGTGATGGCGGGCCGCAAGCGGTCGGAAGCCGATCAAGAGAAAATGATCATGCAGGGTCTCAAGGAAGTGACGATGCACGAAGTGGGACACACGTTCGGCCTCGCGCACAACTTCCATGGCAGCACGATGTATTCGCTCAAAGACTTGAACGACGTGGAAAAGACAAAGAATACGGGCCTCGGCGCCTCAGTCATGGATTACAACCCCGTGAACCTGATGCCGAAGGACGAAACGCAGGGTGATTATTACTCGACGACGATCGGGCCGTACGACATGTGGGCCATTGAGTATGGCTACAAACCGATCAAGGGCGGATCGCCGGATGCCGAAGTTGCGGAGCTGAAGAAAATCGCGTCGCGTAGCGGCGAGCCAGGCTTGGCGTATTCCGCAGACGAAGACACGCGTGGCATTGATCCCGATCCGCACAGCATGCGGTTCGATTTGTCGAATGACTTGATCGAATACGCCAAGTCGCAATCTAAATTGGTCGCGGAAAGTCTTCCCCACGTCGTCGATGACGCGACCAAAGACGGCGACGGCTATCAACGCGCCCGCCGCGCGTTCGGCATCTTGATTGCTCGGCAAGGGGAAGTGATGTTCGACGCCTCGCGCTATATTGGCGGCTTGTACGTCAGCCGCAGCCACAAGGGCGACGCCAAGGCAGCGAAGCCGCTTGAAATCGTGCCGGCTGAGCGGCAACGGGCCGCGCTCGAGCTGCTCGAACAACAAGTGTTTAACGACAAGCCGTTCAATTTCACGCCGGAAATGTACAACCAGCTCGCTGCTTCGCATTGGGACCACTGGGGTACGCAAACGGTTGAGCGGAGCGACTACCCGGCGCAAGAAGTGATCTTGATGTGGCAAGATCGCATCCTGAGCAAGCTCCTGTCATCGCTCACCCTCGCTCGGTTGCACGACAGTGAGTTCAAGACGCCGACCGGTACTGACGCGCTCACGACCGCCGAACTGATCGAAGGGCTCACGAAGTCCGTGTATTCGGAAGTCGACAGCACGAAGGAAGGCGAGTACACGAACCGCAAGCCGGCGATTTCCAGCCTGCGGCGAAACTTGCAGCGGAGCTACTTGCGGCGAGTTTCGCAGCTGGCGATGGGCGAGACCTTTGCCCCGCAAGACTGCCAGACTGTGGCCTACGCTGAGCTCGGCAAGCTCAAAACGCGAATCGACTCGCTCGTGAACGGTCAGGTGAAGCTCGACAGTTACTCTAAAGACCACCTGCAAGAAACATCGACACGCATCGCCAAGGTGTTGGATGCGCGGATGCTGACTTCGCCCTAACGGTTGCGAGAAAAAGCTTCGATTGGCGTCGTACCGCCGCTAGCGGTAGAATTGTGCACGCAGCGCGATTCAATCGCAAACAGGCGGACACCATTCATGAAGATGATCTTTGCCGTCATTCAGCCCACAAAGCTCGATGCCGTGCAGCAGGCTTTGGCGCGGCTCGATGTCACGCGAATGAGCGTGGTTGATGCCATGGGATACGCGCGGCAACGTGGTCAGTTGGAAACCTTTCGGGGCCACGAGTATAAGACCAATTTGCTGCGAAAAGTCGGTCTCGAAATCGCCGTGAACGACGATTTCGTCGAACGCACCGTGGAATGCTTGGAGGACGTTGCGCGCACGAGCGCCGAGGGGCACATCGGCGACGGAAAAATATTCGTCGTGCCGATGGAGCAAGCCATTCAAATTAGCGATGGGTACCGCGGTAAGGGCGCGATCTGAGAAAAAATGGATGTCGTGCTTCTTGCTAACGACTTAATGGTCGCCTCGCGATTGCAGACCGCCGCCTCGAAAGTCGGCGCGCAGCTTCGTACTGCGATCGACGTCTCTCAAGCACTCCAGCTGTGTGATCA
>DATBAY010000209.1:0-5828 GCA_036271295.1 Lacipirellulaceae bacterium
GCCATTTTTTCCGGCGAAGGCTTCGTTGAAGCCGAAGAAGCAGAGGAACGTATCGGGAGCGAAGATTTTCAGCGGGTCGTCGAGCGCGGTGTAATCGTTCGGACGCTGGCGATCGTCGACGGCATCGCACGGGCGGGCGAAATTGCGGACCACAAGTTCGAGTTTTGGTAAGCGCGTGTGGAGGAGCGTTTCGAAGTTGCCGTAGAGGTTCATTCGCTCGGCGAGTGAGTTGCCGACGAGGGCGATGTGTTCATGTTCGATGAACTTTAGTGGAAGCGCGCTGGCCGGAAGTTTGGCGGTAGGTGCGGCGGCAGCTGTTTTGGGAATAGCGCTATCGGCCGTGCCGGCTCCGTGAACCACAGTCAGATTAAAGGCAGCAATGAAGAGCGAGAGCGTGACGCAAGTTACGCGTTTCATGGATATCGACCGCGATCGGTTTTAATTGCGCGTGCGAGATGGCGGAGAACCGACGGCTTCCGCGGTCGCCTATTGGCGCAATCGCGCGATTAATAATTGGGTAAGAGTCCGCCGTTAGTGCGATTATGACAGCACTTCGGTCACGACGCGAGCAGGGATGACGCCGGTTAGCTTTTGGTCGAGGCCCTGGTACTTGTACGTGAACCGGTCGTGGTCGAAACCGAGCTGGCTGAGCACGGTGGCGTGAAAATCGCGGACATGGACCGGGTCTTTGACGATGTTGTAGGAGAAGTCGTCGGTCTCGCCGTGGATCGTGCCGCGTTTGAAGCCGCCGCCGGTCATCCACATGGTGAAGCAGCGGGGATGATGGTCGCGGCCGTAGTTTTGGTGCGAGAGGCCGCCTTGCGAATACACGGTGCGGCCGAATTCGCCGCCCCAGATGACGAGCGTTTCATCGAGTAGGCCGCGCTGTTTCAGGTCTTGGACGAGGGCGAAGCAGGGTTGGTCGACGTCGGTGCATTGCATGGGCAGGCGGCCGGCGACGTTGGCGTGGGTGTCCCAGTTGTTGTGATAGATTTGCACGAAGCGAACGCCGCGTTCGACCATGCGGCGGGCGAGCAGGGCGGTGTTCGCGAATGTTCCGGGTTGTTTTGCCGCTTCGCCGTACATTTTGTAGGTCGAATCAGGCTCGCTCGCGAGATCGGTGAGGTCCGGCACGCTGGATTGCATGCGGTATGCCATTTCGAATTGCTGGATGCGTGTTTCGGTTTGTGGATCGTGCAATTGGCGGTAATTGATTTGATCGAGTGCGTTCACGCCGTCGAGGCTCGCGCGGCGAACATCGCGCGAAACGCCGGGCGGATCGTTGATGTAGAGAATCGGGTCGCCGGCGGTGCGGAAGCTGACGCCCGCGTGTTGGCCGGGGAGGAAGCCGGCGGACCACAGCCGGGCGGAGATCGCCTGAACTTGTTCGGTGTTCGTGCTTTTGGCCACCATGACGACGAATGTGGGCAGGTTTTCATTGAGCGATCCGAGGCCATAGGACGTCCACGCGCCAAGGCACGGGCGGCCAGTGACCTGGTTGCCGGTTTGCATGAGCGTAATGGCGGGCTCATGGTTGATGGCATCCGTGTGCATGCTGCGGATGAAGACGATGTCGTCGACCATTTTCTTCATCCAAGGCATGACCTCACTGACCCACATACCAGACTGGCCGCAGCGTTCAAATCTGTATTTGGAGGGGGCGATGGGGAAGCGGGCCTGGCCGCTGGTCATGGTGGTGAGGCGCTGGCCCATGCGGACCGATTCGGGAAGGTCTTTGTCGAACCAGCCGTCCATGACGGGCTTGTAGTCGTAGAGGTCTTGCTGCGGCGGGCCGCCGACCATGTGCAGGTAAATGACCTGTTTGGCTTTGGGAGCGAATTGGGTGAGGGATTTGGGCAGGCCGCTCGCGGGCGCCGTGGCAGCGGCTGCGAGGGCATGCGGCGCGAGCGACGCAAGCGCGGCGGTGCCGAGCAGGTGTGAGCCGGCCGAGAGGAAATGGCGGCGGGAGACTTGTTGCCGGAATTCTTCGAAGGGATTCATGTAATTAGTTAAGCCCAGTCACTGAGGCAAGATAGCTCGGCTATTTGTTGAGGACTTCGTCGAGATTCATGAGTTCGTTGGTGACCATCGTCCAGGCAGCGAGTTGCGAAACAGGGACTTTTGTGTCGTACTTGGATTCGCCATCGGTGACGAGCTTGCCAGCATCGTCGGGCGAGGCGTTGTAGTGCGCTTCGAACTTTTTCAGAGTGTCGCGGACGATCGCGAGCTCTTCGGGGCGTAGGGAGCGACCTGTTAATCGATCGGCAATGTAGTTGATGCGCCGATCGGTGTTTTGGCGAGCTTCGATCGCTTGCTGCGCTAAATGCCGTGCAGCCTCGACGAACTGCGGATCGTTGAGCGTGACGAGCGCCTGAAGCGGCGTGTTGGTGCGCTCGCGAACCATCGTGCAAACTTCGCGCGTGGGAGCGTTGAAGACTTCCATCGACGCGGGCGGAGCCGCTCGTTTCCAGAATGTATACATGCTGCGGCGATAGAGGGCATCGCCGGTGTCCTGCTTGTAGTCGCGAGTGTTGCTGCCAATCATCGCGACGGCTTCCCAGACGCCCGGCGGCTGGTACGGCTTTACGCTGGGTCCGCCGATTTTGTTGGAGAGCAGGCCGCTAGCCGCGAGGGCGTAGTCGCGGACCATTTCGGCATCCATGCGGAAGCGCGGGCCCCGGGAGAGGAGGCGATTGTCGCCATCTTTTTCGAGTTTCTCGGGCGTGACGGCGGAGCTTTGGCGGTAGGTGGCGGACATCACCAGCAATTTAAAGAAGCGCTTTACGTCCCAGCCCGATTCACGAAAATCGACAGCGAGCCAATCGAGCAACGCTTGATCGGACGGCAGGTCGCCGGTGACGCCGAAGTCGCCGGCGGTTTTTACGAGGCCGGTGCCAAAGACTTCGCTCCACAAACGATTGACGGTAACGCGCGCGGTCAGCGGATTCGCGGGTCGCAACAACCACTTAGCGAAGCCCAGGCGGTTACGGGGCAGATCGTCTGTGAATGGAGGCAAGAAGGCGGGGGTGCCGGGCGTCACCTCTTCTTTGCGCTGATCGTATTCGCCGCGGTTGAGAATATAGGCGACCGGCTTGTCTGGCTTATCTTGCATGACGTAGCCCGAGGTGCTGCGGGCTTGAATATCGGCCTGTTCGCGGACGAGCGCGTCGTGCTTTTTGGAGAGCGCGCGGTACGGTTCATCAATCGTGGTCAGCCACCAATCGTAGAGGCTGTTTAGATCGGCTTCGTTGCGCTTTTCGGGCGGCGTGGCCACGACCGCAGACAATGAGAGTTTGGCAAGCGAGGCCACTTCACTAGCGGCGAGTTGGCGGGAGTAGACGCGGACGTCCTGTATGGTGGCGCCGGACATTGGCGACGTCGTGTTGCGCTGGCCGATTTTGAAAGGGACGCTCGTCTTAAGCGTACCGGTCAGCGCGTCTGCAATAACATTCGTGGGCTGAGGCTGGCCGTTGATGTAAATGTGGACGCCGGCTGCTTTGCTCCCGCCATCGTATGTGACGGCGACATGAACCCATTGATCGGCGGGAAGCTGATCGCGGGTAACGACTTTCATAGCATTCTGCGGCCAACGATCGATGAAATGGCCACCAATGCGCCGACCTTCGACCCACATATCCCAGCCGCGGTATTCGCGACGATCGTCCATGCGGGCGAGGATCGAGCCGGAGGCATCGTTCGCAGGCAGCTTCACCCACGCGGCATAGGAAAAGGGTTGCTTGGCGTCGAAATCGCCGACGGTCTTATCAGTGAGCACCGCGCCTTGATTCAGGTAGGCAGCTTTCTCGGAAACGTGACCAGGCCGCCATTCGACGGTCTTCGGCAACTTCGCTGTGGCGGGTTTGCCGTGAAGCGTGTAGTGGATGGTTGCGCTGTCGTCGTCGAGCGGCGCGAGGAAGTCGGGGTCGGCGGTCGGCACCTGGGCCGCCACGTCTTCGGGCTTCGCCTTGGCGAGCCACTCATCGAATGCAGGGCGGGCCTCGTTGCGGCGAGCATCCAACACCGCTTTTGCGGCCGGGATTTCTTGGGCAACTTCACTCCAGCGTTTGGCATCCGAAGCGAGCGGGACAGTGACAATGGGCGGCGTGTTTTGGATGTTGCCGTCCATCGGTGATTGCGTGGTGTTGTTGAAGAACGCCGCGAGTTGATAAAACTCCTTCTGTGATAGTGGATCGAATTTGTGGTCGTGGCAAACCGCGCAGCCAGCGGTGAGGCCCAACCAAACCTTCGACGTGGTTTCGACACGGTCGCGCGTGTACAGCACGGCGTACTCTTCGGGGATCGCACCACCCTCGTTGGTTGTGATGTTGCAGCGGTTGAAGCCGGAGCCGAGCTTCTGGTCCAGCGTGGCGTTTGGCAGCAAATCGCCGGCGAGATTTTCGATCGTGAATTGATCGAACGGCATGTTGGCGTTGAACGCTTTGATGACCCAATCGCGGTAGGACCAAATCTCACGGTAGTTGTCGAAATGGATTCCGTGGGTGTCGGCGTAGCGGGCAGCGTCCAGCCAATAGCGGCCGCGGTGTTCGCCCCATTTTGGGGAGGCGAGCAGCTTATCTACGAGGTGCTCGTAGGCGTCGGGATCGTTGTCGCTTGCAAATTCTTCGACGAGTTCTGGCTTCGGCGGCAAGCCGGTGAGATCGAGGCTTACGCGGCGAGCGAGCGTGCGGCGGTCCGCTTCGGGAGCGGGGGACAGGCCGACTGATTCGAGCCGGGCCGCGACGAAATTATCAATTGGATTGCGAACCCACCAGCTATTGCCGACTTTAGGCACTTGCGAGCGAACGGGCGCGATGAGCGACCAGTAAGGTTCGTACTTGGCGCCCTCTTTGATCCACCGGGCGAGAGTTTGCTTTTCGGCGTCGGTGAGTTTCTTTTTCGTGACGGGCGGCGGCATTTGCTCATCGGCATCGTCTGACAGGATGCGGCGGATCATTTCGCTCGCGTCCGGGTCACCGGGCTTGATCGCGCCTTTGTCGACGGCCACTTCGCGGCGATCGAGGCGGAGGTCCGCTTGGCGGGAGGCGCTATCTGCACCGTGGCAGGAAAAGCAGTTCTCCAGCAGAATTGGGTGGATGTCGCGGTTGTACTGCAGATGCTGCTCTGCGTGCGCCGTCGATGCGCACAAAAGGAGCACCGAGCTGGCCGCGGTCAACGATCGTAAAGCAGGACCGAACATCTTCGGAAAATGTGGCTGCCGCATGCTGTTATAGGTGGGGAGGTTCGGAACCGTTGCGCATGCCAGAGAGGCTTTGCGGCAGCGATTCCCGCAGGCAAACCATCGCACCTGTTATGATAGCCACGATCGGGGTCGAAGCCAAGCGAAAGGTCGGCAGAGTTGGGGAGCGGCGCCGGCTGTCACAGCGGTAAACCGCATCGAAGATAAAATGTCACGGTGAGCGGCAATCTAATATGCATTTGCACAAGTTCTGCGAAAGCTATTTTTTCCGCGGTTGGTTTGATTTTGACAGGCCGCGCGGCGTGATTGGTGCCCCTGGAATTACGCGTCTCGCGCGGTGGACACATGTTCGATGAACTTGGCTGTACTAGAGATCAGGCGCACCGGGAGTTTTGGCGGACATCGCACTTTTGCGAGGAGCCTTTAATTCGAAGGCCCTCATGACCTGCAACAACAGATTGAATTCACTGGGCATACTTTTTTTTCGCAGTGCCGCACATACGGACAACAGATTATCGATATAAGCATAGCGGAAGGCGGTAAATAACGAGGACGGCTCGGGACCGCTCACTATTCCGCGATCGGCCGTCGATCCGCTCGTCGAGATATCCGCGTGGCATTACGACGAATC
>DATBAY010000210.1:0-23887 GCA_036271295.1 Lacipirellulaceae bacterium
AACGAAGTCGGCCATCAGCTATCGGCGGTTTAACGGCGTATTGAGAATGTGCCAGACTGTTGCCTGGGTCGATAAGAAAACTAAAAGCCTGCAACCGCTCAAGGCTTGATCGTCGTAACGTACGTTGGAACGCCGTCTTTCATTTGCAAGATAACCGCCGGTTTGACTGCATTGCGATGTTCGTCGATGGTGATGCTGCCGGTCACGCCAGCGAAGTCTTTGGTCTTGGCAAGTTGGGCGGCGATCTCGGCACCGGTTGCTGTGGAACCGGCTCGCTTCAGTGCATCGCAAAAGATCTCCGTCGCGTCATATCCCAGCGCGGCCATGCTATCGGGCGTCGCGCCGAAATGTTTCTTATACTTTTGGATGAAGTCCTGAATTTTCGGATTCGGATCTTGGGGCGAGTAGTGATTGGAATAATAGCAGCCGTTAATCGCGTCGCCGCCAATCTCGGCGAGCTTCGGCGATTCCCAGCCATCGCCGCCCAGCAATGGAACGGTGATGTCCAACTTCCGCGCCTGCGAGGCGATATTCCCAACGTCGTTATAATAGCCAGGAATGAACACGATATCCGGCTTTGTGCCGCGAATCGCCGTCAGTTGTGCGCTGAAGTCTTGTTCGCCATTCTGATAGGCTTGCGTCGTCGTGATCGTGCCGCCCAACTCCTTGAATGCCTTGGCGAATTGCTCCTGCAAACCGGCCGAGTAGGTTTGCGATTGATCGTACAGAATAGCGGCCTTCTCGGCCTTCAAGTTTTCCCGCGCGAACTTGGCGCAAACGTATCCTTGAAAAGGATCGATGAAGCAGACGCGAAAGATCATGTCGCCAACTTCCGTTACCTTCGGGTTTGTGGACGACGGCGTGATCATCGGCACACCGTTCGCTTGGCAAATCGGCGCGCCTTCGAGCGATAGTTTAGACGCCACCTCGCCTAAGACTGCCGTCACGTGATCGCGCGTGACAAGCCGCGTCACGGCGGTGGCCGCTTCGCGCGCGTCGCTCTTGTCGTCGTAAGTGATGAGCTCGATGCTTTTGCCGTCGACTCCGCCGGCAGCGTTGATTTCGTCGACCGCCAAGCGGATGCCGTTGTCGGTCGATTGGCCGAATGTTGCTTGTGCGCCGGTCATCGACGCGTAATGCCCGAGAATGATTCCACTCTTGGAATTACTCGAGCTGCAACCGCACCACATGAGTCCGAAGATCGTCGCCAAAGTGGTCGACAAGATTATTTTCGAGTGCCAGCCAGGTCGGGCTTTGGCCGCAAGCGGGTCGGATGCCATGGCGCGCGTGGGAGTAAAGGGAAAAGGTGCAAAAATGCGTTTGCACCTAGTATATCCCACGACTTCGCATTGTCTCAAGCGGAGACAATTTCGCCCCGCTACTGGTCCAGCAAGCTATGTCGATAGATGGGCAAATGCCGGTAATAAACTTCCAGCGTGTAGATCGACAAGCAAGTGACGTAAAGCCTTCCGCCCGCATCGCCCCAGCGGTCGCCGTTGGGTTCCCAGCTTCCTTTCTCCGGGCCGCGCTTCTCTTGATTCTCGGGCAACAGTTGCCGCATCACTTTGTTCCAAGTCTGCCAGTCTGCTCCCTCCATGTGATGGCAGACCTGTGTGGCATAATACCAATAGTAAACGTTTCGCTCATTCCACTTCGGCAGATGGGCCAGGATGTAGTCGACCCCCGCACGAAGCCGGCCGTCATCGTGCTTCCAACCTAAGTACTGGCGGCAGAGCAAACCTTCCGCCGTGAGAGTCAACGTAGCACCGGCCTGCAGCTGGTATGCGTATTTAGAGCCGTCGTCGCGCTGCACCGAGTCCAAAAACTTCGTCAGATTGGCAAACGTCGGGCTCGGTACTTCCAGGCCCGCCATGCGCGCACTTTGCAGGGCCATCGAGAACCAGCCCGTCACCGACATGTCGGCGTCGACTCCCGGATCGTAACGCCAGCCGCCTTCCGGCGATTGAATCTTGACGCAGTAATCGACCGCCTTTTGGGCCGGCTCATGGTAATCCTCGTTGCGCGTCATGCCGTAGAGTTCGCACAACGCGATCGTGCACATCGCCTGCGTATACAACTGCTGTTGCTCGGCGGTAGTGTTACTAAAAAAGTGCCCATCCGGTTGTTGTTGGTGCAGCAAGAATTTCCAGCCACGCGTGACAACTCGCACGAAGTTATCGTTCTTGTTGCTGGAATGAGGCGTGTATCCTGCCGCTTGAAAAGCGAGCAGGGCCATGGCGGTGGCAGCCTCCTCGTTCTCGACACGCGAGCCGCCTTTGTATGGCCCCATCATGCTCCATGAGCCTTTGGGTTTCTGCTGCCGCGCCAGCCAGGCGAGCCCCTCCTTGACGGCATCCTCGGTGAGCGCGGTGCCGCCATAGGCTTTGATGAGGGCTTTTTTCTGGCCCTCTTCGCGACCCGAGAGCTCGACGCCAATCGACGGCGTACTGATGGTGCCGGCAGGCAGAGTTCCGCTTGGCGAAGGATCGAGCACGGGTGGACCGACGAGCGGGTGCTCGACTTCGGGCAGGTCGCTGCTGGAAAGCGCAGCCACCGCGTCTTTAGCCGGCTCTAGCCCATCCTGCGAAAAAGTTGCTGCGGGGTTATCGAGCTGTTGTCCCAGCCGCTCCGCATATATTTCATTGTCTTTCGTCGGATTCAAATCGACTTCAATTGGCTGGTCGCGATGCATGGCCACTTCGTGGGCGCCAAGCACGAGCAGGCCCAACAAGATCATGATGCTGAAGTGGACGATCAGACTGATGAACCACGGCGGCGCGGTGTTCACGAGTTTGCCGAACGGGTCGACTGGACCGGCGTCCCCGGGCAGCGTGAACCGTTTGATGATCGAACCGACCCAATTGTTGAGGTGGTGATATCCGCCCGTGACGGCGGAGGGCCGCGGCGGAGGCGGCGCCCAGGCCTTCGGCAACGGCTCCGCAGGTCCGAGATTCTGGGCCGGTTGTGAGCCGACCATCGACGGCACGTCTGTAGGGATCGGGCCCGCCGCGAATTCGGCGCCGTTGGTCGACGATAAATCGAATTGCGAATCGGGAGGCATCAGAAGAATTACCGCTGCTCGACGTGCCGCGTATCGAGCGAGAGCTTTTTGAGACCGACGGACTCCAACAAGTTTACGACATTCATGACTTCGCCGTACCCGAGCCCTTTATCTGCCGAAAGCGAAACTTGCTGATCATCAGATGGCTTCGCCTTAGCGAACATGCCGCGGACATGCGCTTCGTCCGTCGGACTATCGTTCAGAAAGAGGACAGACTTGCCGTCATCGCCGCGCTTCAGCGAGAAGATGAGCGGGATTTGCTCGGACACGTCCGCTTTAATCGCCGATGTTTCGGGTAGGTCGACTTTGACTCGCGCGCTGCCGACGATGGCCGGCACGGTGATCATGAACACGATGAGGAGCACGAGCGTTACGTCCACCAGCGGCGTAACATTGATGCCGCTCAGGGGGCCTTCGTCATCATCGTAAGTGGACATGCTGGCTGCCATTTATCCGACCCTCGTTGGTGTGGCGGGTGCGGCGGGTGCTGCAGCGCCCGGTGCAGCCGGGCGAGTTTCGCTACGCGCCGTGGAAAGGATCAAATGGGCGAGTGAATCGACATCCGCGAGTCGCTTACGCACCTGGCGTTGAAAAAGGTTGTAGGCCACGACGGCCGGAATAGCGACGAACAGCCCGACGGCCGTCGCCACGAGCGCTTCGAACACACCGGACATGACCGCGTTCGGGTTGTTGGCGGCGTTTTCGCCCGTCAGCTCATGCGCGGCATTGATGATGCCTAGCACCGTGCCCAGGAGGCCGACGAACGGGGCGTTGCTGCCGATCGTGGCGAGAATTGAAAGATTCGCGTCGAGCGCTGGGCGCATGCGCGCCTTCACGCTCAGCATGGCCTCGCTGGCGGAATGTGCTCCGTTACGCAGGGCGATCAAGCCGGCGGCCACGACGGCGCTCTCAATCGACTGCGTGTGCGTATCCTTTACGAGTTGCCATGCGCCTTGCAGGTTGCGCGCTCGCAGTTGTTCATCGAGTCCGGCGGCCAACTCGTCCGAGTTGATGCCGGTGCGGAAAAAGTACAACCATCGCTCGACCATGAGCGCGATGCTGATGATGCTGAGCAGCAGCAGGATCCACAACACCCATTCGGCGCCCACATACGTCAAACGCAAAAACAAAGACGTCAGCATAATTAGCTCGTCGATTAGGTCCGCAGTATAGGTTCGGGCAAGCTCATGCAGCCCGATGATTTACCGTTTCGAAAGGCAGCTTACGCAGCCGCGAAGTACGCGCGAACCATCCGCAGAATTGTACAGTATGGGTCAAACTGCCCAATTTTCGGCCGCCGCCGTGCCCGGGCAGTCGACCAACCAGCAAGAAATTGCCCCTTGCGCCAGCTCACAAACTCGGGACGAGATACGTCACACTTACATTCGCAGGCGATTCACTCGTTCAGTCTAGTTGTGTGCAAAAATCGCAGCAATAGACTTTCATTGCTCGGGCGACCGGCGCTTAGTGAATGCTGTCCCACAACCATTGCGGTGTAACGAATAGGGCGATTGTAGCGACCGCGCAGGCGACTCCTGCGAACCAGGATGCCCACGCCACTGGAGCGTGTAATGAGGCTGGTCGTGTCGCCGGTTCGAGGAACATGAGTGCCACGAGCCGCAAATAGTAGTACGCACTGATCGCGGCATTTATTGCGAGGCAGATCGCTAAGCCGTGTCCGATGTGCGTATCCTCGCCCCAGGCGGCAAAGAAGAGATAGAGCTTACCCAGGAAGCCTGCGGTGGGCGGCAACCCGGTGAGGCTAAACAAGCAAATCGCGAGCATGAGTGCCACGATCGGTTTGGCACGGCTCAGCCCACGAACATCGTCGTCGGTCTGCAAGGCACGATCTCCATCGCCGCCGGCAATGAGCAACGCAAACACGCCGATCGTCATGAGGCCGTACGTCGCGAGGTAAAACAAAATGGCTTGCCGACCGCCGACCGGCAGCAGATCGCCGACGGCGAGCCCGATGAGCATGTAGCCAGCGTGCGCGATGCTGGAGTATGCCATCAGTCGGAACAAATGCTTCTGCCGCAGTGCCATGAGGTTGCCAACGAACATAGTGACGACGGCAATTAGCGCGACCAGTTGCTTGGCATCTGTTTCCAGCAACCATTGAGGACCGCCCACCGTCGCACCGCTCAGCGGAATCACGCGCATTAGAGCGACAAAGCCGACGATCTTTGGAATGAGCGAAAGCAGCGCTGCGTTCGAAGCAGTTGTGCCTTGAAAAACATCCGGCGCGTAAAAGTGAAACGGAACCGCCGCAATGCGAAAGCACAGGCCTGCCAGGAGGAGCGCGAAGGCCAGCTCTAACATGCCTTCGCCAGCGTGAGGATTGCGGTTTTCGAGCACGACGCGGATCGCGCCAAAGTTCGTCGAGCCCGCGACACCGTACACCCAGCTCATGCCGTAGAGCACCAGAGCGGACGAGAAAATGCTGAGCAAGAAATACTTGAGCGTCGCTTCGCCGCCGATTCGGTCGCGCCGGCCCAGATAAAGGATGACGTACGTGGGAATGCTCACGAGTTCGAGCGCCAAAAAGAGAGTCACCAAATCGTTTGCGGCTGCCACCAGGCTAGTTCCAGCTATGATCGACAACAAGCAGGCGTAAGCCTCGGCCGAGTGGCCGTCGTCGATTTGGTTCCAAAGCACTAGCGCCAACAGGCCGCCACCCACCAGAGTCAGCCCACGCACGTACCACAGCAGTGCGTCCGATTGAAAGAGACCGTGCTCGGCCGGTTGAAGTCCTAACTGCCACCACGCGGCTCCGGCAACGATCAGCGTAACGAGCGAAAACAGTCCCCAGCCTTTTCGCAGCCCGGCGGGTGCCTCACCGGCATCGGTGACCAGCATGGGGCCAACCAAAAATAGCACGCACACCCCTAGCAGCAGGATGATTTCCGGCACGATCAGCAGTCCGGCGCCTCGGATGTGTTGAAGCAGTTCAGGCACGTTTACAACTCGGAAAATGTACGGGGTTGTTCGAGGGTGGCGGCCGTTCTCAATGTTGCGGTCGATGTCGAGCTCGCGGCAGCGTGCGGCGTCGCAACTTGCGCTTCGGCCACCCGTTCGCTGCTGGTGAGGTACTCTTCGTAAACGGCGACGACCCCGTCGACATCCGGCTTGATCGTATCGATCACGACTTGAGGCATAACGCCGATCCACAAGCACAGCGCACAGAGGGGAGCGACGGCCACGAACTCGCGGAAGTTGATATCTCGAATGGGTTCGCCGCCATGATGCGGCTCGCGGAGCGGGCCGAAGAACGCCTGCTGCACCATCGTGAGCAGATACCACGCCCCGAGCACGACGCCCGAGGTGCCCAGGATCGCATGCAGCGGATTGCGGCGGAACATGCCGCCGAGCGATAGCACTTCGCCCACGAATCCGTTGAGCCCTGGCAGACCGATGCTGGCCATTGCCACGAAGACCATGATTACCGTTAGTAACGGCAGTCGCCTCGCGAGACCGCCTAAATCATCGAGCTGCCGCGTGTGATACCGGTCATAGACCATGCCGACGAGCAAAAAGAGAGCGCCGGTCGACAGGCCGTGATTGAGCATCTGCAACACGCCGCCGGTAATGCCTGCCGAGTTGAGCGCAAACAACCCTAAAACGCAGAAACCTAAGTGGGCGACGCTACTGTAGGCGACGAGTTTCTTGATATCGCGCTGGGCGAGCGCACAAAGTGATCCGTAGATGATGCCCGCCACGGCGAGCGAACCCATCAAAGGGATGCCAATCGTTTCGCATGCGTAAGGGAACAACGGCAAGCACAGACGCAGCAAGCCGTAGGTGCCAAGCTTGAGCAGCACGCCGGCCAGCATCACGCTGCCTGCCGTCGGCGCTTCGGTGTGCGCGAGGGGCAGCCACGTGTGGAGCGGGAACACGGGGACCTTCACCATGAAACCGACCGAGATCGCCAGGAAGAGCGCAATTTGGACGTTCTGCGGGAGCGGATGCTCGAGCGCCCATTGCGCGAGTGCTGAGAACGATGTCGGCTGCGCAACACCAGCTGAAGACGCGAGCATCACAAGCGCGACGAGGCCGACCAGCATGACCATGCTGCCGGTGAACGTGTACAAGAAGAACTTGATGGCGGCGTATCGCCGCTCGGGCCCGCCCCAAATGCCGATTAAGAAGAACAGCGGCACGAGGGTGAACTCGAAGAACACATAAAACAAAATGAGGTCGAACGACGAGAAGACGCCGATCAATCCGGCTTCAAGCAGCAATAGGCAAGCGTAGAAACCGGCCGCTCGCTCGCGAATGGATTCCCACGAAATCAGCACGCCGGAAACGGTCAGCAGCGTCGTGAGAAGCACGAGCGACAGACTGATTCTGTCCATTCCAAACAAGAATTCGAACTGCAACGATTCACCAGGCGCTGCATCGCTCGCTGTCTTTTGAAAGCTAAACCAATGATAGGCGATGCTGTATTGCGGTTGGATGGGCGAAGTCCGCGGCTCAGCAGGCAACTGCAGGAATTCGTTCGCAAACGCCAGGGACAGCAGCAGCGTGATGCACGACGTGATTAGTGCGAACCGCCGCGCACCGCCCTGCGAAAATAGCCCGCGCCCCGTCATCAAGACGAGGGCGGCCAGGAGCGGCACGAACATCAGGGATAACAACAATACATTCATCAGATATTTAGCCAGCCATCAATCGCATCGCAAACACGAGGCACACGAGCAGGCCAATCCACATCACCATCGCATACGATGACAATCGACCGTTCTGAAATATCAGCGGAATGCTACTGAATAACCGTGGTACTAATGCGAGACCATCCACGATCGAATCGATGACGCTGCGATCGAACCAGCTCGAAAGCCACGCCAGCCCTCGCAAGGGCGCCACGATGATGCCCCAAAAGATCTCGTCGAAATAGAACTTGTTGAGTGATGCGCGGTACAGCGGCCCCATCGCCGCCGCCACGCGAGCGGGCATGCCCGGCGCGACGATATACATGATCCAGGCCAGGCCGATGCCTGCCACGACGACGGCAACGCTCAGCGTTACCATTCCGACGGCGAAGCCCTCCTCCGCCACTTCGCTTAGCCCGATCGCATGGTTCAAATATCCGCTGAACCACCCGGAGAGTGCCACGACACCGCCGATAACCAGGGCGAAGATCGCCAGAATTCGCAGCGGCCACGCCATTACCGGGGGCGCATCGTGGGGGTGATGGCCGGCTTCTTCCGGGAACCGCTCATCACCCCAAAAAGTCAGGAAATAAGCACGGAAAGTGTAGAACGCGGTTAAGAATGCCGTGATTACCGCAGCGAGGAAGACTAGCCAGAAGTACGTTTCAAGACCCTGAACGTGGGCCGCCGTGTAGAGCGATGCAAAGATCGCGTCCTTGCTCCAGAATCCGGAGAACAACGGAACGCCGGCCAGCGCGACGGCGCCGCACAAGAACGTCCAGTGCGTGATCGGGAGCGAGTGCCGTAGACCGCTAAAGCGGCGCATGTCGATCACGTCTCCCATGGAGTGCATCACACTGCCGGCGGCAAGGAACAACAGCGCTTTGAAAAACGCGTGTGTGTACAGGTGGAACATGCCGGCCGTTACGCCCAGCGTCACGGCTTCGCCACCAGCGGCCGCGGCGCCCAGCGCCATGAACATGTAGCCCAGTTGGCTTACGGTCGAATACGCGAGCACGCGCTTCAAGTCGTTTTGCGTGAGCGCGATGAGCGCCGCGAGGAGTGCCGTAAACCCGCCAACGCAGCTCACCACGATTTGCGCCGTCTGCGAATTCACGAACAAGGGCGTGCAGCGGGCAATCATATACACGCCGGCGGTCACCATCGTTGCGGCGTGAATAAGGGCGCTCACGGGCGTGGGGCCTTCCATCGCGTCTGGCAACCACACGTGCAGCGGGAACTGGGCACTTTTGCCCATCGCCCCTAACAAGAGCAACAAGCAAATCGCGGTGATTCGCCCCGGTTGGGCGGCGGCGATGTGGGCGATTTGCTCCGGGTGCCCTAGCACGGTGGAAAAATCCATCGAATGGAACGTCGTCCAAACCAGGAAAATGCCCGTCAAAAAACCAAAATCGCCAATGCGATTAACGACGAATGCCTTCTTGGCAGCCGCCGCGGCGCTCGGCTTCTGGTACCAAAATCCGACCAGCAGGTAGCTGCACAGGCCGACGCCTTCCCAGAAAATGAATAACTCCAAGAAGCTCGATGACAGCACGAGCATGCACATTGAGAACACAAAGAACGAGAAGCAGGCGAAGAACCGCGGATAACCTGGATCTCCGTGCATGTAGCCTGCCGCAAACACGGAAACGAGCAAGCTCACAAGTGTGACCATCGAGAGCATGATCGCCGTCATTGCGTCGGCTCGCAGGTCGAGCTTAATGTTCATGCCGCCGACATCGAGCCATTGATAGCCGGGCGCCACAACGGCCGTGCTGCCGCCTGCCGCAAAGCCGGCGGGGACGATCGACCACAGCAGCACGTACGCGCACACGGCCGCGACCGCCAAGCCGAACCAGCATGGCAAATGGCTTTTCTCGCGCATGCCGCCAGGGCCAAGCAACGCCGTCACGATCGCCGCCGCGAGCGGGGCGAGCGGAATGAGCCACATCACGATGTGTTGGACGTTTTCAGGCATTCCGGCCGTCTAATCCTTCAATTCACTTGGCCATTCAACTAGTGCGAAACGCTTTTGATGACTTCTTTCACCACGGGCGGCTGCAACGGCGTTTCCGCCGTCTGGCTGCGGGCCGAATCGACCAATCTTGGATCGCGCTCGTGCTCCAAATCGGGCACGCGGCCTGCAGGTGTCAGCTTTGGATATGCAGG
The DNA here is from genome assembly GCA_036271295.1 of Lacipirellulaceae bacterium. Taxonomy (GTDB): domain Bacteria; phylum Planctomycetota; class Planctomycetia; order Pirellulales; family Lacipirellulaceae; genus JABDGM01. The sequence goes on from DATBAY010000210.1 coordinate 9,883, forward strand.
CTGCGGCAATTCAAACGGGGTGCGGTGCTCGGCTTCTTCTCGAACGCGCGGCGACGGCAAATCCGGTTCGCGCAATTCGGTCCAGAAGTCGATGTCCAGCGTCTTTGATTTCTGAAACAGCGCGAGGACGAGCGATAGCCCGAGTCCCGCCTCGCATGCCGCCACGGTGAGAATAAAAATCGTGAATGCCTGGCCTTCGAAGCTGTTATGCACACGACCGAAGGTTACCAAGGTGAGCGACACGCCGTGCAGCATGAGCTCCGCGGAGAGCACCATTACGATCAGATTGCGGCGCGTGAAAAAGCCAATCGCACCCAGTACGAACAGCGCCGCCCCCACTGCCAAATATCGCTCGATGTCGCCGGTCATAGTGTCCCCCGGCTGCGTCGCGGGGCGATCGCAATTGCACCAATCGTGGCAATGAGCAAAATCGTCCCTGCGAGCTCAACCGCGAACAAATAATCGCCGAACAGCGAACGCCCGAGGCCATTCACGGTGTTGGCATCGATTCGGGAACTTTCCGCTGGCCGGCTCATTAAATTGGCTGACACCGCCTGCGATTGTTGTGCGGCGACGTGAAAATCATCGGACGTCGACGACCGCAGTGTGCCAAGTAATGCGCCTAACAGCAGAAATGCGGCCACGGTTGCCAACAGCGGTTGCCGCGAGCGCTGGTCGTAAATCGTCGCCCCACTTTGTTGAGCGAGCATGATGACGAACACGAACGTTACGACGATCGCACCCGCGTAAACGATGACCGTGGCGGCAGCCAGAAACTGCGCGTACTGCAGCCAGAACAGTCCGCAAACACTAAGCGTTACGAGCGCGAACCATAACGCGGAGTAAACCGGGTTGCGGCTCGTGATCATGAGAATCGCACAAGTGATCGCCGCCGTGGCGAATACTGAAAATAGAATCGTTTCGCCGATCGGCCCTTCCGCCGCGCGAATGCGGGAGGCTAACAAGAAAGCGCCCACGAGCGCAAGAATCAGCCCGATGATCTTCGGCCATTCGACGCGGCGCGGCATCATCCACCACACGCCAGCTCCCATGAGCACTAGCGCCGCGACGCCCTGCCAATGATCCTCGAACCCATGCATTTCGAAACGATTTCCCTATCAGGCCGGCCATCCTTCGGCGAGCCAACAAATCAACTTAACTGCGTTAGTTTTGAATCCCCAGAATGTAGCTCACCAGCCGCCCGATTGGCAGCCCAAAGCGTGAATTACCGCGTGTGGCCGGCCACACGACACTTCGCCCCATTGCTACGGCGCGGTGTTCCTCACGGCCGGCGGCGGCGCTCCGATAACTCCCGGCGTGTTGGCTTTCGCCGCGCGATCGCCCTGCTCGACCGACGTCGCCGGACCCAGTGTCGCCAAATCCTCTAATTCAGACGCTGGCCCCAGCCGACCGCGGCGCGTTCGCACCGGATCCGCTGGATTGTCTTTCGTTTCATCGTAAACGTGCAGCAGTTTGTCTTTGTCGAAGACCATCGCTGCCCGCGTTTCGCTGGTCATGTCGTAAATGTGCGTGAGCTCGATCGCATCGACCGGGCAAGCCTCCTCGCACATACCACAGTAAATGCAGCGCAGTTCATCGAGCACGAACTCGGCCGGGAACTTATCGCGGTCCGGCCAATCGGGAGGCGCGGGTGCGGCTTCGATCGCAATGCAATTCGCCGGGCAGGCCGTCGCGCACAACATGCAAGCCACGCATTTCACGCGGCCCTTTTCATCACGATTCAGCCGGTGCACGCCGCGATAGTGCTGCGGCAAAATCGGCCGCTGCTCGGGGTACTGCTGCGTCACGGGCCGATAATCGGTCACGTGACCCAGCGTCGTCTTGAGCCCCTTCATGATCGCCGGGAGAAATGTAGCCTCCCAGAATCCCATCTCAGGCTCGGTGATCCACGTTACGTCTTTAGGATTGATGGGCATTAATTTAATTCTATTTTGAACCACGACGCCACAACGGACACGACGATAACCGTTAACGTGTCATGCATTCTAGTCTTCGTCGTGCTCGTCGTGTCGTTGTGGTGAAAAAAGTGCGGTCTTTGCACGCTTCGAGCCGGTGCGAAAGCCGTCTCCCTTATTGCATCGCCAACGACGCTCGCCGACGCCGACTGATTTCCATCCGCTTCGCCGTCACCGTGAAGAACCCAAACAGTGCGAATAGCACGATCGAAATCGGCAAGAGCACAATTGGCGGCCATCGAAACTGCAGCACGAACATCACGGCAACGACATTCGCCAGCGAAAGCGGCAAAAACACACGCCACGTAAGTTCCATCAACTGGTCGAACCGGAACCGAGGAATTGTCCAACGAATGAGCATGATCAAGAAGATGCTGAAGAGCACCTTCGTGAGCAACACCAAAATTTTCACCAGCCAGGCGCCGACGTAATTGCTTTCCGGCGTAGCAATCCACGGAAAATGCCAGCCGCCGAAGAATAGGATGGCAGTCAGGAAGCTAATGGTAATCATGTGCGTGTACTCGCCAACGAAGAACAGCACCATCCGCAAGCCGCCGTACTCAGTGTGATATCCGCCAACCAGTTCCTGCTCGCACTCCGATAAATCGAACGGCAACCGATTCGACTCGGCGAGTGAACTGATATAAAAGATCAGCGCCGCGAGGGGTTGATACCAGATATTCCAACTCCCAATACCCTCTTCTGCCTGCAGATTGAGAATCTTCTCCAAGTTCAGCGTGTGGCTCATCAGCACGACACCGAGCACGCTCATTCCCAGCGGAATTTCGTAGCTCACCACCTGGGCGCTCGCGCGTAGCGAGCCGAGGGCACTGTATTTATTGTTCGACGCCCAACCGCCGAGAATCACGCCATAAACGGCCAGGCTGCCAACGGCGAAAATGAACACGAGCCCGATATCTATGTTCGGCGCGATGATAAACCGCAGCCAACTCGGCGCCTGTTCCACCGGCCCGAACGGCACCACGGCAAACGCGAGCATCGTCGTGAACATGCTGATCGCGGGCGCGATCAAAAACAGCCATTTGTCGACGTGCGACGGAATCACGCCTTCTTTGAGCAGAATTTTGATGCCGTCCGCCACCGGCTGAAACAACCCGAACGGGCCCACACGGTTCGGGCCGATGCGGTCCTGCATCCACGCAGAAACTTTCCGCTCGGCGAGCACCAAATACATGCAGCCGACGAGGATTGCCCCCAGCACGACCGCGATCGTGATGAGCGTGGGAATCAACGCTGGAAGCCACTCGTTCATGTCGCGACTTTCTCCGCGGCTTCCAACTTCAATCCGTACGCACCAAGCTTTGCCTCAGCGAGCGACTTCAATGCCGGAATCTGTTCCGCCATTTCCTTGCGCAAGACCGCAATGTTCAACAGTCCACGCCGCCCGGCGAGATCCCACAGGATGCGGCCATCCGGCTTTGCTTCGCCCGGGCAGCGAATCGCTTTGTGAAGCTCTTGCGCCAACCCCGCGTGATTTACAAAAGTGCCGTCGCGTTCGGCGAACGAACCGCTCGGCAGCACGAATGTCGCTCGCCGGCTAGCCGGCGACTCGAGCAAGTCCTGCACGATTACCGTGCCGACGCTATCCAGCGCCGCCGCTTGCGATTCATTGATCCAACCCTGCGGATCACCGCCCACCAAATACAGGGCCGCGAAACCGCCGCTACTTGCGCGGCCGAGCACATCGCCCATCGGCATGACGCTGCCACCGAAGTGCTGCAGGATCATTTCGATGCCGCGGCGATTCGGGCACTTTTCCGCGCGGATCGTAAACTTCGTCGGTTCGACCGGTTTGCCGTGGATATCCTTCGGATACTTGTCATCTTCGCCGACGGTTCGCACCGGACCCATCGCCAGCGCCACTTTTGGCGCGAGCGATTTTAAGTAGCTCACAAGCAAGTATGCTTCTTCAAGCATCATCCACGGCGACAGCACAGCCGCGATCGCACCCTCGCCGCGCTTCGAGGCGTCGACCAGCGCCGCCCGCGCCGCGGTAAGAATCACGTCCCAATCTTGCGAAATAACTTTGCCACCGCTGCGCTGCGCGGGGTACAACAGCCGCTGTTCGCTGTGGATATACTTCCACCCGAAGCGGCCTTCGTCGCACATGAAGTCGCCCTGCGCTTGCGGGTTCGCCCGCGGCCGCAAGCGATACACGTGGTCTTCGCTCTCATCCACGTGCACGCTGCAACCGGTGCTGCAATTCGGGCAAACGCTCTCGGCCGACTTCAACCACCACACGCGCTGTTTGTACAAAAAGTCTTTACTGCACAGCGCCCCGACCGGGCAGATATCGACCACATTGCCGGCCAATTTATTGTTGCAAGGTTCGCCCGGGAAGATGTCAATCTCCGAGTGATTGCCGCGGTTGAGAATCGTGAGCTCGGCCGTACCGCTGATCTCGCGCGTGAACCGCACGCACCGGCTGCACATAATGCAGCGATCGGTGAACAGCGTGATTTGGTCGCCGATGTAATTCTTATCCGGAGGTTGCTCCTTCGGCTCCTGTAGCCGGCTGTAACCGCGGCCGTATTTATAGCTATAGTCCTGCAGATAGCATTCGCCCGCCTGATCGCATGTCGGGCAGTCGAGCGGATGATCGAGCAGTAAATATTCGAGTGTCGCCTTCTGGGCGGCCTTCACCTTCTCGCTATCCGAAACAATCACCATCCCGTCGGTCACAGGCGTTTGGCAGCCGGGAATCAACTTCGACTGCATCGCGACCGTGCCGTCCGGCTTCTTCTGCCCGATCTCCACGAGGCACATCCGGCAGCTCGCGACGACCGACAGCGCCGGATGCCAGCAATAACTTGGAATCTCCGTGCCGACGCGCTGTGCCGCTTGGATGCAGTTGATCTTCTCTTCCGCACCAAACTCGACGGGCTCATTATTTACGTAAACTGTTGGCATAAATCAAAACTTCAGGCGGACGACTCTTCTGTCTTCCGCTCACCCCTTCTTATAGGTCCCAGCGCTCACCTGCACGAGTTCCATCTCAGCGGTCGGGCTCGCGTGCTCCATCATTCTCTGGGCTGGCGTGATCGAACTTCGCCCACTCTTGATGTACTCTTCGAATTCACCGCGGAATTTCGTAATCGCATTCTTCACCGGCCACGCAGCTCCGTCGGACAATCCGCAGATCGTTGTTCCCGGAATAATGCCCATCGACGCCGCCACTTCGTACAGCAGATCGATGTCTTCAAGCTTCCCCTTCCCGCTACGAACCCGCTCCAAAATCTTCGTCGACCAGGTCGTGCCTTCGCGGCACGGCGTGCACTGGCCGCAGGATTCGTGTGACATGAACCGGCAGACGTTGTAAAGCGCGTCCACCATCGAGGTCTGATCGTCAATCACGACGACCGCCGCAGTCCCCAAGCCCAAGCAGCCAACCTTGCCCGGACCTTCAAAATCGAGCTTCGTATCGAGCTCATCGGCTGACAGAAAGCCCATGCTGACGCCGCCCGGCACGACGGCCTTTGCTTTACGGCCTTTCCACACGCCGCCGCCATGCACGTCGATCAACTCGCGAGTCGTCACGCCGAGCGGCAGCTCGACACAGCACGGCTTGTTCACATGGCCGCTGATGCAATACAGCTTCGGCCCGTAGCTGCCAGGGTCGCGCTTGTTATTCGGATCCGCCGGCGTTCCCATCGATTTGAACCAGTCGATGCCGCGCCCGACGATGTGCGTTACGCAGCACAGCGTTTCGACGTTGTTCACGATCGTGGGCTTGCGGAACAACCCTTCAATCGCGGGGAAAGGCGGCTTAATCCGCGGCCACGCTCGTTTCCCTTCGAGGCTTTCAATGAGGCCCGTTTCTTCGCCGCAAATGTACGCCCCGGCGCCGCGATGCAAATACACGTGCAGCTTCTCGCCGCTGCCCAGCACATTGTCGCCCAGGATGCCGGCCGCATAGCACTCTTTGATCGCCGCATCGAGCACGCGATAACTGCGGCCGTACTCGTAGCGCAAATAGATGTAAGCCGTTTGGGCACGAATCGCGTGGCAGCAAATCGCGATGCCTTCGAGCAGCTGATGCGGGTCCTGCTCCATGAGAATGCGATTGTTGAACGTACCCGGCTCGCTCTCATCCGCATTGACGGCCAGGTAGATCGGACCGGGATGGTCCTTCGGCAAAAAGCTCCACTTCATGCCGGCGGAGAAGCCCGCCCCGCCGCGCCCGCGCAAGCCCGAATCTTTGACAAGGTTCGTCAAATCGACCGGCGCCATCTGGAGCGCCTTCTCCAGCGCCTGATAACCGCCATCCGCGCGATAGCCGTCGAGTGCCGCGCTATTCGGCTTATCAACCCGCTTCAGAAGTACTGGTTCAAACTCTGCCATCGAATTCTATTTTTATTACCACCAAAGGGCACGAACAATCACAATAAAACAATTCAACTAGCCGCAGTCGAGTTCATGCAATGCGACGTTCTCTTTCGCGCCTTTTCGTGGTTACCTCTTGATCAATTCCAAAACCGATTCTTCCGTCATGTTCCCATGACACTCATCGTTCACCAGAATGCATGGCGCTTGCTCGCAGGCGCCCAAGCACTCGGCAAATTCCACCGTCGCCTCACCGTCGGCAGTTCTCTCACCGACTTCCACACTGAGTTTGTCGCAGACGCCGGCCAGCAATTCCTCGCCACCGCGCAGCGCACAAGAAATGCTGCGGCACACCCACACGCGTTTCTTGCCTAGCGGATGCTCAGGATCATGAAAGAACCCGTAGAACGACATCGTGTCGGCAACTTCCGATGGATGCAGCTCGAGCAGCTCGGCGATTTCCTTCATCGACTCAGATGACACACAGCGAAACGTCTCGTGGACAAGGTGCAACGCCGGCAGCGTCACTGCGCGCTTGTTCGGATACTTCGGGAACTCCGCCCGAATCCGATTTCGAATTTCTTCGTTTAATACAGCCATCTAAGTTCGTTTACCGATCCAACTCTGCCGCAATGATGTTGATGCTCCCCAAAATCGCCACCAAGTCGCTCAGCTGATACCCGCGAATCATGTGCGGCAACATCGCGAAATGAATGTACGAAGGTGGCCGCGTTCGCGCCCGGTACGCGCGCACATTCCCATCGGCCACGATGTAAAAGCCAAGCTCTCCGTTAGGTGATTCCGTCGCCGCGTAGATTTCTTCACTTGGCACGTCGTAACCGCGGTTCGGCATCAACACTTCGAAGTGTTGAATCAACCCTTCAATGCTGCGGTACACGGCGGGTTTCGCCGGCAGCACGGCATCCGTATTCGCGTCGATATTTACGGGGCCGCCCGGAATGTTCTCAATCGCCTGCTCGAGAATCTTAAGACTCTCCCACATCTCGCGCATGCGGCACAAGAAGCGAGCATAGCAATCGCCGCCTTCCGAGCAGATCACTTTGAAATCTAGCTCTGGGTATGCCAGGTACGGTTCGTCTTTCCGCAGATCTCGTACGACGCCGCTGGCCCGCGCGAGTGGTCCGGTCGCGCCCCAATTGATCGCGTCCGCTTTGTTGAGAACGCCAATCCCCTTCGTGCGATCGATGAAAATGCGATTCTTCGTCAGCAGGCCATCAATTTCTGCCAGCGTGGCCGGCATTTCCTTGACGAACTTCCGCACGCGCTCGATCCACGCGTTGTTCACATCAAACAGCACGCCGCCAACGCGTGTGTAGCTCGCATGAAACCGCTGCCCCGATGCGTATTCGACCAGATCGTAGATGTTTTCGCGCTGTTGAAAGCCGTATAAAAACGCTGTGAATGCCCCCAAGTCGAGCGCCGCCGTGCCGACGTTCAGCAAATGATCGTGCAGTCGCATTAATTCCGCGAGAATCGTCCGCAGGTACTTACAGCGCGGCGTCAGTTCGATCCCGATCAGCTTCTCGACCGCATGATGCCACGCGATTTCATTCGCAACCGGCGAAATGTAATTCATCCGGTCAACGATCGTTACATACTGATTGAAATCGAGATGTTCGCCCAGCTTCTCGAATCCGCTATGCAAATAGCCGATATGCGGCACGCAATCGACCATCTTCTCGCCGTCGAGCGTCAGAATCAGCCGTAGCGTCGTATGAGTCGCCGGATGCTGCGGACCGAAATTGAGCGTCCACAAATACTCGCGCTCATTCGCTTCGGTCGGCAGTGTGTCAGCTAACGTTAATGGCATGGCAAAAATTCAATTACTAACCACGGAGACACGAAGGGCACGTAGAAAGCCAATTCTTTTTTGACAGGATCAACAGGATCGACAGGACGCTTGGGTTTGGTTTTCTCGATCCCGTAAATCTTGTTAATCCTGTCTAACTTCTTTTTCTCCGCTTTTCTCCCTGTCCTCCGTGGTTGATTTCTTAACTATCTGCTCGCGTAATCACCGGGAAATTGTGCCGCTCGCCGCGGCCCTTCAAGGGGTAATCCTTCCGCAGCGGAAACGCCGTAAACTCCTCCGGCATTAAGATCCGTCGCAGGTCCGGATGACCTTCGAACTTGATCCCGAACATGTCAAAAATCTCGCGCTCCAACCAATCCGCAGAGTGCCACAGCGGAAACACGCTCGGCAATTCCGGATCGGGTAAATTCAAATGCGTCTTTACGATCACTCGCTCGCCGGTCGTCGTGTTCAGCAACACGTACATCACGCCGAACCGGTCGGTCGCCCCGGGATATTCGAGGTAATCCGCAGCCGTCATTTCGACGAGCATGTCGAAGCCGCACTCGCGCCACAGGTGCTCCAGCACGAAGTACACCTTGTCGCTGGGCACGATGATCCGCCGATTATCGCGAAAAATACTTTCCGTGATGTCGTCGCCGAACTGTTCGTGAAGCGAATCTAGATCAAGCATTGTGTTGGCGGTGTGCGAAAGCGTTCAGTCCAAACGCCAGGCGTTCTCGGCTCAGTTGAGCTTCCCAGCATTACCAAGTTGAATTTCGGGCGGCGTGTAAATATCGAGACCCGGCACCCCGGCCGCTTCCTGCGATCGGCGAACTTCGTCGCGATCGAACGGCGGCGGGCCATTCGATTTCGTCCGCCCCGCAAATTCGCGACCCGTGAATGTGCCTGTCCTCTTGATTTTCTCTTGCATCTCGATCAATGCCGCCAACAATTGCTCCGGCCGCGGCGGGCAGCCTGGCACATACAGATCTACCCGAATAAACCCATCGACCCCCTGCACCACCGCGTAAGTGTCGAACACGCCGCCGGTGCACGCACACGCGCCCATCGAGATGCACCACTTCGGCTCGGGCATCTGCAGCCAGATTCGCTGCAGGACGGGCAGCATCTTCATCACCACCCGGCCAGCGACAATTAATAGGTCACATTGCCGCGGGCTGAACCGCATCACCTCGGCCCCAAACCGGGCCATATCGTGCCGCGACGCCGCCGTGGCCATCAGCTCGATCCCACAACAAGCCGTGGCGAACGGCATGGGCCACAGGCTGTTCGAGCGGGCCCAACTGGCAGCCGCATCTAGCTTGGTGAGGAACAAATTTTCCGGCAGGCCTACCGCCATCGAAATACACCCTTTCGCCACGCGTAGATATAGGCAATGACCAGCGTCGCCATGAACGAAAGCATAACCGCAAACACCGTACCCCTCAGCTCTTGCGGCAAACCATCGCTCGCATACGCCGCGACGGCCCAAGGATATAGGAAAAGGAGTTCGACGTCGAACACCAGGAACAAAACCGCCACGACGTAAAACTTCACGTCGAACGGCTGCCGGGCGTCGCCGATCGGGTCCATGCCCGATTCATAAGGCATTTCCTTGACCGCCGACTTTTTATGCGGGCTGGCCACGTAGGCCAGGATCAGGTTCGTAACCACGAACCCAATCAGAATCACGATGTAAACCAACAACGGCGAGATCGTCACGATATATCCCTAACTCCCCGGCCCGCGTGGCAGGGAATCTCCATAAAGTGTTACCTTTCGCGAAAATATAGTGATTTTGAGCCTTCCGAACAAGGCGATGCCCTTTTGCCGGGGCGCAATGCCGTCGTTTGCCGTTAAAGTGACAGGCTAGTTCCTCAGACTTCGCTCCGTGGCGACCCAAGCATAGCCGTAGCTGGGATTCGCAAAAATCCGGCGGCATGCGGAGTCTTGCGGCTCCAGCTACCGAACTCCCGTGCGAGTCCCCCCGTAGCAAATTGCATCGTTACTCCCGCTATAAGCCCACTAGTCCCGATTCTTTAGCCGTTCTTGCTTCGTACCCTCTTTCCGACCGAAGAGTAAAATGGAAGTGTGCGCCCCTTCGGCGCTCCTCTTCCAAAAATGCCGCGGTGCGACGCGTCCCCACCCTGCAAACGCACTCGCCGTTCCAGCGGCTCGTTCGATCACAAGGATTCGCGCCATGCGCTTCGATTTTCGTTCATTGCGATTCGCCATAGCTTTGTGTCTCGGCCTATCTGTCGCTTGCGGATCGGCCGTCATCGCTAAAGCACAGACGAAATCATCTGACACGAAAGCCAGTGCGGACACGAAGGCCGGCGCCGATTCGAAAACCGGCGCCGATTCGAAAACGGGTACCGATGCGGCCCCGTCCGCCGACACGCCGCCCCAAGTCAATCCGCAGGAGATGCTGGATAAGGCCGACGCCGCGCTGAAAGCCAGCGATTTCAAAGCCGCGTATACCGCCTACAACGATTTGGCTCAGGCCGTGGAGCGCACCGGAAACGTTTCTCCCGAAGCGATCGCCGTGCTCCTCAAAGCGTATAACGGGCGCGGCAACGCGCTCTTCGGCCTCAAGCAAAACGACGCGGCCGTCGAAGACTTCCAAAAAGTCCTCGGCATGGATCAGGCCAACGTGACCGCCCTCATCGGCCGCGGCAAGGCGCGCCTTGAATTGAATCAAGCCGATATTGCACTCAAAGATTTCCAGGATGCCGTGAAGGCCGATCAGTCGAACGCCGAAGCACAGCTCGGCCTCGGCAAAGCCTTCGTCACGTTGGGCCGGGCCGATGATGCGATCGCTCCACTCAAATTGGCCATCGAAGCCGATCCGAAAAACGCCGAGGCTTATCGCCTGCGTGGTACGGCCTACGCCGCCTCGGTCAAGAATAAGGAAGCCATCGAAGATCTCCAAAAGGCGATCGAGCTAAATCCGGAGGATCAAGAGGCCTACTTCACGCTCGGCATGGTTCACCTGCGTGCCGAGGAATACAAAGAGGCGGTCGATGAATTCGGCAAAGCGATCGAACATTACAAACCTAAAGTCGGGCAGGAGGACGTCCCTTACGTTCAGGGCTACCTGACTCGTTCCTCGGCTCTCATCGAACTTGGCAAGAAACTCAAAGACGATGATAAGGCCCGCAAAGTTGCTTACCAGGCGGCCGCCGACGACTGCGACAAACTGCTGAGTCAGCTTAACGAAAAGAACCCCGCTCACGCGCAGGTCCGCGCCGCAGCCTTTTACAGCCGCGGCGTTGCCCAACGCATGCTCGGCAACTACAGCGACGCCGTTCGCTCCTTCTCGCAAGCCCTCGAGGCGAACCCCGAGTTGGGTGACGCCTACTTCCGCCGCGGCATTTGCTTCCACAACATGAACGAAGAAAAAATGGCCATCGCCGATTTCCAGCAAGCGGCCCACATCACGTTCGATGACCCCCGCTGCAACCTGTGGGAAGGTTTCACCTACGCGAAACTCGGCGACTACAACGAAGCGATTCGCGCCTATGGCGATGCCATCGCCGCTAGCGATCGTTATACGCCGGCCTATGCCAACCGCGCACTCGCCTACATGATGCTTGGCGAATACGAAAAAGCCATTGCCGATTACGATACGGCGATTCGGCTCACCCCGACCGACGCCCGCTACTACTACCAGCGCGGCGTCGCCTACGAGATGCAGAAAGATTGGAAGCGGGCCTCCGAGTCAAATGCGACCTCACTGCAGTTCGACAACAAAAATGCCGACGCGTACCGCCACATGTCGACGGCCATGAAACAGCTGGGCAAAAACGATCTGGCGACCGAGTATAGCAAGAAGGCCGACGAACTCGCCCCAAAAAAAGTAGCGAAGTAACGCTCCCCTGCTCCGCCGCGACCCACTTGGGAGCGCACCGTTGTTTCAAACACAGTCGCTCGTGCCGCGCGCCATTCCGTGCGATAATGCGACGATGAAACCCATCGTCGCATTTTCATTTGCAATGATTTTCTGCTCGGTCGGGCAACGCGTGCACGCGCATCCGGCTCCTGTCCTCGAGGTCGATGCGGATATCCTCGAAGACCACCTCCGCGGTGGCATGCTTGCCCAAGTGATCGGCAACCTCAACGGCCTGCCACACGAATTCAAATACATCGATTCGCCCGGCGACGTCGAGCACTACACGCCCAGCCTGCCCGAGGGCGGCTACACCGATGACGACACCGACATCGAATGGGTCTACCTGCACGAAATCGTCCGCACGCGCGAAATCTTTCTCGGGGCCCCGCAAATCACTGCCGCTTGGAAGCGTCACATCAATCGCGGCATCTTCTGCTCGAATCTCTACGCCCGCTGCCTCATGAATATTGGCATCGAACCGCCCTGGACCGGCAACTTCGCGCTCAACCCCTGGGCCGACTTTAACATTTCCGGTCAGTTCATCTGCGAATCATTCGGCCTTATGGCCCCCGGCATGCCGCAAACTGCCGCGAAGCTCGGCCTCAATTACACGCACGTAGCAATTGATGGCGAGCCTGCCCAAGCGACACAGCTCTTCACCACGATGATCGCGACCGCGTGCATCGTAACTGACCTGAACAAAATCCTCGATGCCGGTCTCGCCGCCGTCGATCCGAAAAGCCAAATCGCGGGCGTCGTCAAAACCGTCCGCGAACTTCACGAAAAAAATCCCGACGACTGGCGCGCCACCCGCCTCGAAATAAAAACCCGCTGGCAAACCCACGGCGGCGGCATGCGCGACCGCAATGGCTATGAGCTCAACACCGCTTGCGTCATCGCCGCCCTGCTCTACGGTCACGAAGACTTCACGGAAACGCTCCGCAACGCCTTCAACTTCGGCTACGACGCCGACTGCGACGCCGCCACCGCCGCCACGATCGTCGGCGTCATGAAAGGCCGCCGTTGGATGGCGGAACAAGGCTGGAACATCAAAGACGTCTACCGCAACTCAATGCGCGACGACATGCCCAACGACGAAACGCTCACTAGCCTGGAAAACTTGGTCGTCGAAGCCGCCCGCCTCACGATCCAAAAAAACGGCGGCGAAATTCCCCTCCCTGTCAGGGAGGGCCCAGGGGAGGGTTCGCCCCGCACTCAAAAACGCATCTACCGCATCCCCACCGAACAACCGGCCAACATCGAACCTCTCTCAACACCTGCCGACCAACTCGCCCGCGCCAAAAAAGAATTCGTGCCCGTGCTCGCACACGACCTCGCAACTCCCGGCATTGCCCGCGCCCGTGCCGCCTATCTCGCCATCTGCCTCGGCGAAGCCGACAAGCTCAAAGCCGATTCGCCCGACGCATGGTCCGCCGCCATCACCGAGCTCGAAAAACATCCCGCCGTAGTTCACAACATCTTCGCCGCCCCCGAACCCGGCAGCCAAAGTCTAAAGCAGGCTGCCCTCGCTGCCGGATTGCATAAGCCCGCGACCGCGACTGGTAAGCCCTGATCGCGTTCTGAGCAGCCTGCGCGAACCTTATCGCTAACCGCGCGGCTTTAGCCTCGCCGCCAAGGGGTTAGGCCTAAATCTAGCCATTCTGTCGTGTTGGTACGACATTTGCCCAATTTCTCCGGGCTTTTGAACCACTCCTCCTTCGGGACATCGCGAGCCGTTTATGGTCAAGCGCACCCACGGACCGTCGCATCCCAACGGCGGGCAAACGACTTCGACAATCGTCAGCGCCCAAAAACTCGACGCCGGTCCCAAAGATAAAGAGAAAGACGCGAAGCAGGAGCCAAAGGCCCCGCCATTTTACAAGCGATGGAAGGTGATGGTCCCGCTCGCGCTGGCGGTCATTCTCGCTGCCGTCGGCGGCACGCTGTATTGGCTTCACGCGCGACAATACGAATCCACCG
>DATBAY010000211.1:0-4636 GCA_036271295.1 Lacipirellulaceae bacterium
ATACCGCGCCCTTACCCGGGCCTCCCAGGTAGAGTACTTGTTGTGACGGTCGACATACGCTTCCAGACCCTTGTAATCGCGGTGAATAAGCGGATTACGCAAGGTGCCGATCGTGTCGTCCACGATGAGCCGCTCGTGAACTTCCATATCTAGAGCGTTCGGATCATCTTCCAGCAGGCATTCGAAGCGCGCCTTTCCGGTTTTGAATAACAGCACGGCCGAATGGGAAAAACCTCCGAAGCGGAATTTGCGATGTAGAAAATGAAACCCTTTGCAGATCAGATAGGCGTCGCTGGCGGCGTTGCTTTCGATTGCCATCGCGATTTCTTTCACAAGCGCCGGCGTAAGCGATTCGTCGGCATCGAGCAGGAGAACCCATGGGGTTGAAATCGGCACCTGGTCCAACGCCCACTGCCGCTTCTTAGGATACCCTCCCGAGTAGTCGAACTGCACAACTTCGATCCCCCGCTGTTGCGCGATCTCGGCGGTGCCGTCCTGGCTATGAGAGTCGAGCAATACAATTCGAGACATGGAGCTTAACGAATCCAAACACGTTTCAATGTTCGCCCGCTCGTCCTTTGCCGCGATGAGCACGGTGATCGGAAGCAGATTCGAACTGTCATGATTCGGCTGGCGGGGCATTTGCTTACGCCGGCTCATCTGGTGACGGGACCATTTCCCTCTTTTTGATCCGTTGGGCTGGATTTCCCCCGACCACTGACCAAGCCTCGACGTCATGGAAGACAGCTGCCCGAGCTCCCACAACAGCGCCTTCGTGGATGACCACGCCCGGCGCTAGAAAAGCATCGGCACAGATCCACGCTTCATCTTCGATAGCGATCGGGAGCCGCTCCAGCGGCATTTGTGGTCGCTTGTAGTCATGGGTGCCGGCGCACAAATGTGCTTGCTGGGAAATCGTGACCCGATTGCCGATCGTCACCTTCCCCAGGTTGTAAATGAGCACCCGTTCGCCAACCGCGGAGTGATCGCCAATTTCTAACATCCAAGGGTACTGGATGCGGACCGAATTCTCGAAGCGAGTATTTCCGCCTACCCGGGCGCCGAAGCAACGCAGCACCCAGTTTCGCCAGGCGAAAAACGGACGCGGGCTGAGGCGGAACAGGAACCGCCCGAATTGCCATAAGACCCGCGCCGCCATTTCGCGCTGGCTGTATTTCTTCGCTCGTCGATTAGCCGCGATATCTAACGCCATACTTAGCTGAGCTGCACGCTCGCGGGCGCCGGGCCGCCACCAACAAGCCAACCGTAAACAGAAAGCATTTCTGCGGCAACTTTTGGCCAGGTGAATTTTTGATTAACAAGCTCCCAGCCGCGTTCGCCCATCTGGGCCCTCTCCGCGTCGCTCGCTTCAATTAGCGAGGCAAGCCCTTCCGCCAAAGTATCAACTTCCGGGGCCACCTCAATTGCGGCCCCGATGGCCGCCCCCTCGGGCAAATTGCACTGAGGAGTTAGCAACACAGGCTTTCGGTAGGCCCAGGCTTCGAGCACAGCCATTGGCAGCCCTTCGCTGAACGAAGGCAACACAACAGCCTCAGCCCCGCAATACGCGCCAGCTTTCACATCCCCGTACAGCGGTCCTAAAAATTTGACTTCGCTCTGAATGCCATAAGCCGCTGTCAATTCCTTAAGCTCCGCCTCATGGCCACCCTGGCTCCAGCCGGCAATCGCCAGTTGCCAGTTTTCGAGACCAGTGTGTGACGCCGTTCGAAGCTTTCTCCAGGCACCTAGCAGATTCACGAGTCCTTTTTTAGGATGTAATCTACCAAGATATAGTAAAGTCTTTTTTCCATTCACTTCCCATGGCGCAGGGACGCCACAAAGTTGCGGAATATCGATCCCATTCGGAATCACACAGATGGGGTTATTCAAGCCGAACTCGCGCGCTGAGCGTAGCTCGCTTCGAGAAAATGTCTGGACACACGCAGCTTCATTGAGGCAACTGCGTTCATACAAAACGGCGCTCAATTCTTTCTTCCACCGCGAATTTCGCAGGGCCCAGGGATCGAGCATGCCATGCAGTGTCGTTAAGTACGGTTTCCGATGATGCCGCGACCAACTGCGCATGATAATCGAAGTGTGCATCCACAACACGTGAAGATGTCCGACGTCTGCCGAGTTGTCGTCAAATGCTTGCTTCAATGCCGGCGACCAGCCGAACGCCCGCGGCCCGCGCGTCGGAAAAGTTCGAACCTCCACGGGTTTCCACGCGTCGGCATCTTCTTGCGTGAACTCATCTTGTGTGCCGAACGCCTGCACCTCAATTTGGTCCATCGCTGCAATTTGTTGCGCTAGTCGCCGTTCGACTTCAAATATACCTCCGGCGGCACGCGACACCGACGGCATAAGATAGGCGATTTTCAAAGTGCGCGGTTGCTCCTCAAGCGATCCGGCGGCGCGGCGCAGCGCTGCTCCGAAGTAGCGAATGAAGAACTAGCTTATCGACCAGCCGGATGTCTTTGGCTTGCGATGCCAACGCGACTGACGCCGCGTCGTGCAAGCCCGCGGCAAAACTCTCGGGTGCGTACTCGTCCACGATCTCTCGACTGCGACGGCCCATGGTGTCCCTGGCGGCAGATGACAGGCGGGTCATCTCCAACAAGCAATTCGTGATTGCAACGGTATCCGCTGGGTCAAACGTGTGGCCATTTTCACCGTCTTGCACGAGCGAAGGAGCACACCCGCAGCGATTGGATACAAGCACCGGAAGACCCGATGCCATCGCCTCGTTAACGACAAGCCCCCAAGGCTCAACCATGCTGGCGTGAACGAACGCCGATGCTAACGAGTAATATGCGGGCAAAACGTCGTATTGCTGAAACCCGGGAAAATGCACGCAAGCGGCTAGGCCGAGCTGTTCGCGTAGCGCCAGCAACGACTCACGCAATTCGCCATCGCCAAGAAGAACCAAATCCCAGGGACGATGTGCCGTGCTTTCCGCGGCAAGCGCCGCTCGATATTCTGCGTACGAGGTTAGCAACGTTGCCAGATTCTTCTTCGCGATGAAACGACTAGACGCTAAGAAGTATCGAGAGGGCAGGGCCAGACGCTGCCGCCATTCGCTTTCCGCCGCTCGGATGGGCGCGCCCTTCTCGCCAAAATGACGGTTATCCACCGTATCGTAGCCAAAAAAAATCTTATCGGCTCGCATGCCAAGCTGCAACAAATACTGCTCGTGGCTCGTACCGCCGACTAACGCCGCCGAGCACAGCCCAACGTATTTGCGCTTTATCCATTCTTTCCACGGCTTGCGAGGTTCATCGTGGGCCGTGCTTTCACTCATCACCACCGCCGGCACCTTGTTCGCAATGCACCAGTCGAGCGCAGCAAACGCATGCCAACCAGACCAACCGGGAATCGCCATCACTTGCGGGGCCGATTTCTGAATCGCCTCTGTTAGCATCGCGACCGGAGCGCGCGAATCGGCTTCACCAGCACTGTCGCCAAACACGGTTCGGCGTGCAAACGCAGTGTTCGAGTCATCGCGGCGCCACAAGTAGTCTCGGCTCTTCGCATGTAGTTCGATCGCAGTCAACTCGCAGCGCTCGGCCGCAGCCGTTAACCGCGCCAAATGGTACGGCCCCAGGTTATCAAAGAGAACGGTAATTCTCATACGAGCCGCGGTTGCACCGGTTGACGAGTGCTTGCAACATCGTTCCGCTGCGCTCGCGCGAAGTAGACCAGGCCGCCGATAAAAAGCAGGTAGTACGTAAGGCCAGGAAGATAGTCGACGGTTTGATGCGTCACCGCCCGCATTGCCGCAGTCGATGTCTGGATATAGAGCAGCTGCGCGAACATGGCATCGCGTTGCAAGCTCGCTTGCCACAAGCTCTTGAACACGACGGCCAATATAGCGAAGAAGAGCGCGCCGAAATACCAAAACTCGTGAAACGAATCGCCGACGCCCGTCAGCGTCGTGCCCATTGGACGCTGGTAACGCGATTGAAGAATACCGAGCTCAACGCCTCGCTTTGGCGGATGGAACATGATTCCTTCTTTGACATCGCGACCAACGATCTGAGCCGGCACGAAACGAAACACCATCTGATCCCAGTAAGCACTGCCAAAGCCGAAAGAGCCCGAAGCTTCGGTCGCTTCGATAATCATGGCCGCGTTTCGCAGTTCGAGAATTTGAGCTTTGTTGAGGAACTGCCAGAAATTATCGATGAAGTCGAATTTTTCGAGACGAGAGTAGTCCCCCGTATTCATCGCCGCACGATATTGAGAGGTTCCGGGTATCAACAGCGTCGCGCCGACCAGCGCCCCTAAAATCGCAACGCGCGGCACAACCCGCCGGCGTTGAAAAAAAAGCGTCAGCCCGATCGTCATCGCGAACAATGCCGCTTCTTCCCGTCGCCCGAAAAAGACAATGGCAACGCACGGCAGAACTCCGGCGATGAACGTCACCACCCAGGCCGATTGGCTTCGGGTACGTAGCGCATGACTCAGAGCAATGGATAATCCCGGATAAATCAATCCGGCGAAGAACTGATATATCGTGACCTTGCCGCTCCAAACGCCGCCGCCGCGTTCTTCAAAAGTCATGTCGGAAATGAGGTACGTGAAAAAATACGCAATTGCGATATAAGCGATGCCGCCCGCGAAAAGCCGCTGACGG
>DATBAY010000212.1:0-5255 GCA_036271295.1 Lacipirellulaceae bacterium
TGATCATTCCAGACGGTACGCAAGCGAAAGCCGATTACGATCGGCTTGAGCTTGGCGCAGAAAAAATTGCATGGGGTTTGGGCGAAGTCGATGGAACCTCGGTCGACGTCGCGAAACTCAAATCGCGGCTATCAATCGCCCGGCAGCAGTTTGTTTTGCAGCTCGAGCAAATGATCTCGCTAACACAATCTCGCGTGAAGAGTTCGATCGATTGGGAGCGCGAAAAGTTTCCGACTGCCGATTGGCGGCACAAACCGCGCCAGGCATCGGCTGTCAGCGTCCGTCGTGTCGTCCGCAGCGGACGGCAAATCGAGCGGTTGGTGCGGTTATGGCGAAAGCGGCAAGTGACGCGCGTCCGAAAATGGATGTTCGTTCGATTTCCTTGGCGCTCGGACTCACGCCATTTTCATTGCACGGATCGGCGACTCTCCAATCGGCGTTTGGAATGCTACTGGTTGCACGATCGGCGCGCGGAAACAACCGCCTTCGAGGAAAATGACACGTTTTGTATTACGTCGGCGCTTTCAGCGTCGCAAATGGGGAAGCTGTTCCGCGCAGCGCGGCGTTTGTACTGCTTTGAACCGAACACGCCACTTGCCGAGTACGCACTGCTTTGCGGATGTGCGGTAACATATTTGGAGGAACGCCAACCGCCGCGACACGTGCTCCCCGGATCAGCCTCGGATATGAGTTGCATTACGGACGAGTCTTCACCCTCCCTGGCAATGGTTTCAACAAACGCCGCCTAACCACATTACCATTGTCTCACACGCCGCTCGGACGATCGTCCTATGAGTAGTTCTAAAGTCCTAAGTATTTTGATTCCCGTGTACAACGGTGCGAATTATTTGCCCGGTCTGTTACAAAGTTTTGCCACGTATGCGGACGCTGGCGACGCAGGCAAGGCCTTTTTGGAAGCAACAGAGATCCTGGTGGTTAACAACCGTTCGGAAGACGCGACGCTCGAGATTGCGCGTTCTTTTGAATCGAAGATTCCTAACCTCCGAGTGGTAACTCCTTCGACGCACGTACTTTCTGCGGAGGAAAACGTATTTCGTGCGTTTCAATGGGTTACGGGTGAGTTCACGTGGGTGCTCGGATGCGATGATATAGTTCGCTTCGAAGCGCTCCCCGAATTACTCCAGGTTGCGAAAGACGGAAAGTTCGACGTCGCGATCTTTAACGTCATGCAGAGTGACCAGGACGGGAAGCTCGAATCGGTTTGCAACTACTACATGAAGGAGCGTTACTTCGAAGGCACCTTGGCTGAGCTTACGCAACGAATGGGCTTCTGGTGGCTGATCGCCGGATTCTCAGGACAAATCGTGCGGACGTCGCGGGTGGTGAACTACGATCACGCAGGTCTTATCGCGCGCACATCGCCAATCTATTCGCACGTAACCGCCTACCTGGAATGCTTCGCCGATTGCCCGGCTGCGATCGTCAACGTCCAAAGTGTGATTTACCGATTAACGGACAGCGACTTTGCCCATTGGCGTCGAGCAGCCGCACGCTTTGGCGTTTTTGATGAATACTTCTGGACACTGGGATACGTGCGCCAGCTTTTGCATTTGGAAGACCGAGGAATTATTGGGCGCGATTTTCTCATCAAGATGATTGAAAGTAATCGCCGTAGCTTTTTCCGTCCGACGTTAGTTATTTACGATAAGATCCTCAATCAGCTGCAGCTGATGAACGCCTCATTGAAGCATCAAGACGGCCGAAACCGGTTGTCTGCCAGCGATTTTGATGAGCTTGTGGGATACTTCGAGGAGCGAGACTTACTAGCTCGCCCCTACTTGATCGCGATCCGGCAGATATTCGCCACACTTTCCCGCGGCCAAACCGTCGGCAAAACCGATTTCGAACAAGCGCGACTGCGGCTCGATAGCTATAGCGGCAGCTACATCCTGGTAGAAAACTTTGTAGGTATCGAAGGGGATTACGAAATCTATCGATTGTCAAATAGGCTGCACGCCGTTCATCGATGCTTCCGTCCGGCGCTTGTGGACCGACTGCGGTATTTGGACCATGCGGAACAGCCGCCCGTGGTCCTGATGGCGTCTACGCGCGCCGAGCTATCCAGCCGTATTGCGAAGTTGGGAGTCAGCCGGAACTGGGGTCGAGTGCCTGATTCGCTGATGGCATTCTGCACGCAGAATACGGAACAGAAAACGTTTGAGACCTGGGACGGATCGGCAAGCTCGGCCGATTACGATACGCTGCTCCGTCTCGCTCAGCGGGAACTGCGAACCGTCTACAAGGCGAAAAAGCACCACGCGCTGCGCCTCGCAGCGTGGGGAACGGTGCTGGGCATTAAGCTGTCGAAATGGCTGGCGACGAAAAATCAGACCATTCGGCGAGAGGAGCCTGCCACTTCCGCCGCCTGAATCGTTTCTTTTTGAGAGCTATCGCCAGCATGGCGCAGGCCGAATGGCACCAGTAGGTCGTGACTCGCGTGATATCTGGACGCGTACCCCGAAGCTAGCTTCAGTAATTTGCACGGTTTATTCCGCCTTTGCGGAGCTGCAATTGCGCCAGCAATCCGCTTTAGCCCGGTTGTAATGATTATCTCGCGTCGGTCGCGCCGATGCGTCTAGTGCGGTTCCCATCGCGAGTCGACTCGAGTGGGCTTTCCAAGCTTTCTCACCAGGATGGGACTTGGTTCGCGGGCATCTTTCGCGCGGACTCGCTAATACGCCAACCAATTCTGGCTTTCGGCGGAGCAACGCCAACCGTGATGCGTTGATGCGTTGACGCGCGGTGCGCGGATGTGCCGTTTCACGATGATCCATCGAACGGGCGCTACAGGCGCACTTACCAAACACCCAAGCGAACATCTTTGGCATGCGTTGGCAAATCGACCGGTAATAAAGCGATATGCCTCGCCGCAAAACTTGCCCCGGTCTACCGCCAATCAAAAGTCGTCGCCATGTTAAAGTCATATTTCTCAATCGCATTCCTTGCTCTTGTTGCAGTCGCCGGAACACCGGCCGCCTCATCCGGTCAGCATTGCCCGCTCGATCTGTACCGGCCCGCCTGCGGCAAAGTGTGCAAGCTAGTTTGTGAGCCGAAAAAGCTCGCGAGCGTCGGCTATGGGAGCGAATGCAAGCAAATCTGCATTCCGGGACGTAGCGAGCCCGGTTGCGAACATTGCACCTGCTGCTGTGGAGAACGCAAGTGCGACCCGTGCGCTTGCTGCCAGCCGGCCGCACCGCTGTTTAAATTTTGCTGGCGCGACTGGTGCCCCTGCTGTTGTGGTCAACCGCGCAGCGTGAAGGTGCTCACGAAGTACCAACTCACGAGGAAGGTGCGCTGGTACCACTGGGAAGTCGTCGACGCCAATTGCTGCGGCTGCGCCCACATGATCGGCGACGCGACGAGCGACGACGGCACCGTGGGATCAGCCGACGAGCCAGCGATCATCAAGCCGGCAGTCGAGAATGCGAAAATTGGCGACTCGGCGCCGATCTCGAACGAAGAGCGCGCCAAGCTAGCGGCGCTGTTCAAATTGGACGAGAGCGAAGTCCTGGATGCGCCACTCGTGGCTTCCACAACAACGGATGTCCGATCGCGATAGCGTGACAAGTGGCCGTGTGTATTCCCGCCTGTGGCGGTGAACGTCGAAACAAGTCACCTTAATCGTCGTCATCTCCGCGGCAGCTTCCCCAACTTTACGCCAACCACACGGCCATCAGCCCGGCGCGACTCTTGACGTTGTACTTGCGGAAGATGTCCTTCACGTGGGTATGGGTCGTGTGAAAGCTTTGGCCAAGCTCGGCTGCAATTTCTTTCTCCGTTTTCTCCGAAAGAAGTAATCGCAGCACGTCGCGCTGCGTCGGTGTTAACGGCTCTTGTGCCACCAGCAGGCCGTGGCTGTTGAACATCTGCCGGTGAAACCAACTGAGCCCCCGGAGGGCGAAGCCGGCCAACGCCGCATCCGCTTCGCTGAACCGAGCAATGCCCCGCCGGTTAAACACGAAGTAGGATTCCGTTTCTGGACTAATGGGCGAAGCGACCCACAGCTGGTCATCGATACCGAACGCGACAAAATGCGATTGGAAGTACTCCGTCTTGCGGAATTGTTCCAAATCAACAAAGCCGTCATGCAACCGGTGGACGCGAAAGACACCACTTCCGCGCACCGCGGCAACGGTTGCCATTCCGAGATCTGGTTGGCCTTTGCCGACCGCGCGGTGGGCAGCCAGCTGTTCTTCGTCGGTGGGTGGATGAAGGAACGTGATCGCCTTCACTCGCCAGCCGTGCAGAATATCTTGCTCCGCTTGCTCGCCATCCAGCAAGCGAACCGTGCCGACCCAGAAACAGGTATCGGCGCCGATCCAGTCGGAGATGGTCTGGGCAAGATGGCGCCAGGCCTGGTCGATCTCGGCAGAAGGAAATGCGGCAAGTTCGTCCCAAAGTCGAAAAACCCGCTCGCGGTCGACGCCGTTCGTATCTAAACTTTGATTCGCCAATTCGTAGTCCATTCCTGGGCATATCGCGTTCGCACAAGGAACCGGCCGATGCCGGGAAAAATCCTACCCTAAACAGGTGATGCCGTCATCTTGCGCGCTTAACTATCATGCAGTTTGCCAAATGAAGGCAGCCCGTTGAAAGCATTCCATGGGAAGGAATTCTGAGCCCGAATGCGTTTTCCATTTCTGTGCTAAATCGGCGTCGTCGACGTCTCGCCAGTGAAAACGCGGTGCTTTCAATTGTCAGGTGGAGAACAACCGCGAAGTAGCTCTTGGATCGGCGATCAGGTTGAGTATCTCAGGATATTTGCTCACCTGGCCGGAGTGACTTCGTCCTCGCGCGGAGCGCGAAGTACACGGGCGACAGCAATGCCTTGCTTCGACCGGCAACTGAGAAACATCGAAAAGGAATGCAGCTATGAGTCGTCGTACGCGCGGCCAGTGGTTTTCGAGAGGCTCTTCGTTGGGGCAGGGCAGGAGCAGACAAAGTAACTCGACGCAGCTACAGGCCCGCCGCCTCCGAATCGAAGCCCTCGAAGATCGGCGAATGCTGGCCGCCGTCGTCGTGGGCAATGCTTCCGATAACGTTAACGGTGTCACTACCTCGATTGCTGCCTTGATTGCGAGTCCGGGCGGCGACGGTATCTCGCTCCGCGAGGCGATCCTCGCGGCCAACGCTACGGCCGGGGCCGACTCCATTACTTTCGCTCCGGGTCTCACCGGGGCGACCATCAACACCACGAATCTCACGATCACCGGCGACCTCGATATCAGAGCCCC
>DATBAY010000213.1:0-7497 GCA_036271295.1 Lacipirellulaceae bacterium
GGCCGCCCATATCGGCGGGCGGCTGCTCGCGGCCCTGGGAACGGCCGCCGCGCACATCTCCCTCATCCGCGTCGATTTAGATGAGTGCGACGGCCAAATCGGCGTGTGGCAATCGGAAATCGAACGCTCGCTCGTCATCTAAAACGAATGCTAGGAGGCCGAGGCTCCCGCCGAGCCGCGCAACTGTAGCGAAAACGGCTCAGCAGGGGCTTCGCCGTCCCCATCTCGCAGCAGACCAGTGCCGCCAAACTCCCCTCAAGCGGTAAATCTTCTCAACCCGTGCATGCATTCCCGCCGATATTATCGAGCGTACACGGCTGCGCGCCCACTGGTGCGATGGCTCCATCTCTTCTCCACGCTAGCACTCGACTGAGCTTTCATCATGTCGGACATTCACAGTGCCGCCCTGTTGCTGATGACGCTCCCGGAAGACACCGCCGGCGAGCTGATGTCGAAGCTCGACCACAAGCAGGTCGAGCAGGTGTCGATCGAAATCGCCCGCACGCGATCCTTTGGAGCAGAGGAGCAGGAACGCGCCATCAAAGAATTCGCCGATGCCAACCCGTCGATGGGCGGTTTTGGCGGCGGGCTCGAACTCGCAAAAACTCTTATCCAAAAGGCGCTCGGTAACAATGCGGCCGCGGCGCTATCGAACATTCGCCAATCCATTGAAGCCGTGCCGTTCGGCTTTTTGCGAAATGTCGATAGCCAAAACTTGTTGACTTACATCATTGATGAGCACCCGCAAACCATCGCCCTGATCATGTCGCATATACCCGCCGCCTTCAGCGCAGAAATCCTCGCCGGCCTGCCCGAAGCCCGCCGTCTGTCCGTCATTCGCCGTATCGCCACCATGGGCCGGACGAACCCGGACATCATCCGCGAAGTCGAAAAAGGCCTCGAACGCCGCATGTCGAGCGTCATGAGCCAGAGTTTCGAAAACGCCGGCGGCGTCGAAGCGGTCGCCGAAATCCTCAACGTCTCCGACCGCACGACCGAACGCGCGATCATGGAAAGCCTCGGTGCCGAGGACGGCGATCTCGTCGATGAAATCCGTCGCCTGATGTTCGTCTTCGAGGATGTTTCCCGATTTGCCGACAAGGACATCCAAACCGTCCTCAAAAACGTCGAAACCAGCGCCTGGGCGATGGCTCTCAAGGGTGCGAGCGAAGGCCTCAAGGAGAAGGTCCTCAAAAACATGTCCGAGCGCGCGGCCCAAACGCTCCGCGAAGAAATGGAATACTTGGGCCCCGCCAAGCGATCCGTCGTCGAAGCCAAGCAACAAGAAATTGTCGACGTCATCCGCAAACTCGAAGACAACGGCGAAATCGACCTCAACGCGATTAACGAAGAAGAAGAACTGGTACAGTAACCAAGATCGAGTAGCTGAATTCGCAAGAATCCGGCCGAACCCGAAATCTTGCGACTTCAGCGACAGGCTTTGAAACCTGCTTGAGTATTTCGCCCTGCCGCCGCCTTCCCCCTGCCCCCTTTGCTTTGCTAGCATGAACCGCGACACAAAGGAGTCGTGCGTTCATGCCTGCCGGTTCGCTTTCGCCCATGATGCAGCAGTACCACGAGGCCAAGCGGGCCGCGGGGGACGCGCTGCTTCTCTTTCGCATGGGCGACTTCTACGAGCTGTTCTTCGATGACGCTAAGATCGCCGCCCGAACGCTCGGCATCGCCCTCACCAGCCGCGACAAGGGCGACGACCCCGTCCCGATGGCCGGCTTCCCGTACCATCAGCTCGATCCGTACCTCGCTAAAATTATCGCCGCCGGCCATCGCGCCGCGATCTGCGAGCAGGTCGAAGACCCGAAGCAAGCCAAGGGCATCGTCCGCCGCGAAGTGACTCGAATCGTCACCCCCGGCACGCTCACCGATGATTCCTTGCTCGATCCTAAAACAAGTAATTTCCTGGCAGCGCTCGTACTCCCCGCCGGATCAAAAGCCGATGCAGCCGCCGCCGGCCTCGCCTGGATCGACGTCTCCACCGGCCGCTTCTACGCCGCCACGTTCGCCCTGGACCAAGTGGCCGATCAGCTCGCCCGCATCGAGCCCGCGGAGCTGCTCATCGGCGACGATGCACCAACGCCATCCCCGGCGTGGACGAACCACGATACGATTACCCGCCGACCCGCCTGGACCTTTGGCCGCACCACCGCCCACGAAGCGCTCACGAAACACTTCGGCACAAAATCACTTGAGGGCTTCGGCTTCGCGGCCAATGACGAAGGCCCCGTCAATCTTTCGATGCGAGCCGCCGGCGGCATTCTGAATTATTTGGCCGAGACGCAAAAAGCGTCTTTCGCGCACATCGATCGCCTCATCCCTTACTCCATCGACGAACGTCTCGCGATCGACCCCGCCACGCGCCGCAGTTTGGAAATCGTCGCTACCATCCGCGACGGCCGCCGCGATGGTTCGTTGCTCGGCACGCTCGACCGCACCGTAACGTCGATCGGTGCACGACTGCTCGCCGATTGGTTAGCCGCCCCGCTCACCAACGTCGCCGAGATCAACGCCCGCCTCGACGCCGTCGGCGAACTCGTAGCCGACGCCAATACCTGCAACCAACTCCGCGAATCTCTGCGCCAAATTTACGACATGCAGCGCCTGCTCGCCCGAGTCACTACCGGCCGCGCATCGCCCCGCGACCTCGCCCACATCGGATGCACGCTCGCGCTGCTGCCGAAAATCAAAGCCAAGCTCACCAGCCGCTATAGCCAACTGCTCACCGAACTCGAAGCCCGCGTCGACCTCTGCGCCGATGTCCGCGGCCCGCTTGAGCTCGCCCTCGTCGACGACTGCCCCCTCACCGCCCGAGACGGTGGCTTCATCCGCGCAGGATATCGCGCGGATGTCGACGAGTACCGCGAGTTAATGGCCGGCGGCAAACAGTGGATGGCTCAGTACCAGGCCGATGAATGCGAGCGAACCGGTATTACCAGCATGAAGGTCGGCTTCAATTCGGTCTTCGGCTACTACCTAGAAGTTACCAACACCCACCGCGAAAAAATTCCCGCGAACTACATCCGCAAGCAAACGCTCAAAAACGCTGAGCGCTACATCACCCCGGAGCTGAAAGAGTACGAAGAAAAAGTCCTCGCCGCCGAAGACAAACTCAAATCACTCGAACTCGAAGTATTTTCGAAACTGCGAGACTTAGTTGCAGACGCTGCGTCTCGCTTGCAATCGACCGCCGCCGCCCTCGCCGAAATCGACGTCCTCGCCGCCCTCGCCGAACTCGCCCGCTCACGCAACTACGTGCGTCCCTCCGTCGTCGCCGACCCCGTCCTCGAAATCGAAGCCGGCCGACACCCCGTCCTCGACATCACCGAGCCCGATGGCACGTTCGTCCCGAACGACACACATTGCGCTGCGCGGGGACTAGGGGCTAGGGACTCGGGACTGGGGAAAGACAGCTCGCATGTGACTGACACCTCCTCGCATTTCCCAGCCCCCAGCCCCCAATCCCCAGCCCCCGGCTCGTTTCTTCTCATCACCGGCCCCAACATGGCCGGCAAAAGCACATACATTCGCCAAACGGCCCTGCTCACGCTGATGGCCCAAATCGGCAGCTTCGTGCCCGCACGCCGCGCCGTCATCGGTGTCGCCGACCGCATCTTCGCCCGCGTCGGCGCGAGCGACGAACTCTCCCGCGGTCAAAGCACGTTCATGGTCGAAATGACCGAGACGGCCCGCATCCTCAACACGGCCACGCCGCGCAGCCTCGTCATCCTCGACGAGATCGGCCGTGGCACCAGCACCTACGACGGCCTGTCGCTCGCCTGGAGCATCGTCGAACACATCCACGACGCGATCGGCTGCCGCACGCTCTTCGCCACGCACTATCATGAGCTCACCGACCTCGAAGAACAACGCTCCGGCGTTCGCAACTTCAACGTTGCCGTGAAGGAATGGGACGACCAGGTCGTCTTTCTCCACCAAATCGTCCCCGGCGCCGCCGGCAAAAGTTACGGCATCCACGTCGCACAACTCGCCGGCGTGCCGCGCGTTGTGAACGACCGCGCCCGCGAAGTCCTCGAATGGCTCGAGGCCCAACACGAGGCCGCCGACGGCGTCGCCGCCAAATCTTTCATCGCGCGGGAGGGCGAAGCTCCCGCCGAGCCGCGACGACTCAACGGCTCAGCAGGAGCTTCGACCTCCCGCAATGGCGCCGCGACGCATTGGCAGATGACCCTCTTCGGCTACGAAGAACATCCGCTCCTCGAAGAAATTCGAACCGCCGACCTCGGCGGCCTCAACGCCGACGAAGCGCTGCGACTCGTGCAAGACTGGCAACAACGCCTCACGACCGACCTCGTCCCCGCCCAACGCTAGCGTTGGCCAATCCCATTCGCCCCGTTAAGATGGTGGGCTCGCATCTGCCCTTGAGGTGCGATATTGCACTCAGCCGCTCTTCTTTTCTTTCCCTGTCCCCCCTATCCCGACCCGTCACCCCTTCATCAATGCCCCGCTACAACCACGCCACCATCGAGCCTAAATGGCAAGCGTATTGGGAACAGCACCAAACGTTTGCCGCCCCGCGGCTACCCAAGCCTGGCACCAAAAAGCTCTACGCGCTCGATATGTTCCCGTACCCCAGCGGCGATGGTTTGCACGTCGGGCATCCCGAGGGCTACACCGCGACCGACATCGTCTGCCGCGCCGCCCGCATGCAGGGCAAAAGCGTCATCCACCCCATGGGCTTCGACGCCTTCGGCCTCCCCGCCGAAGAACACGCCATCAAAACCGGCGAGCACCCGCGCTCGCGCACCGAAAAGAACATCACGACGTTCCGCCGCCAATTGAAGTCGCTCGGCTTCTCCTACGACTGGTCCCGCGAGCTCGCCACGACCGACGTCGAATACTTCCGCTGGACGCAGTGGATCTTCCTCCAAATCTACGACACCTGGTTCGATGCTGACACGCAGCGCGGCCGCCCCATTAGCGAACTCCCCATTCCGGCCGACGTGAAGTCGAAAGGCGACGATGCCGTCCGCGCCTACCAAGACGAGCACCGCCTGGCGTATCAATCCGAAGCGCCCGTCAACTGGTGCCCTGCCCTCGGCACAGTCCTCGCCAATGAAGAAGTCATCGACGGCAAAAGCGAAGTCGGCAAGCACCCCGTCGTCCGCATGCCGCTGCGGCAATGGAAGCTCCGCATCACCGCCTACGCCGACCGCCTCGAAAAAGACCTCGATTCGCTTGATTGGTCCGAAGGCATCAAAGCTCTGCAGCGCAATTGGATCGGCCGCAGCACCGGCGCCGAAGTTGATTTTTACACTGGCCCCACCAATTTAGCCCCCGGCGAGTCACCGGGGGCCGCCTTCAAAGCGTGGAAAACCGCTCGCTCGAAATCCGGTTTCCCCCGCAAACCCGACGACGACGTCCTCCGCATCTACACCACGCGCCCCGACACACTCTTCGGCGCAACCTACATGGTGATCGCCCCCGAACACCCGTTCGTTGAACGCCTCACAACGCCGCAACAAAAACCCGCCGTTGATGCTTATCGCGAAGCCGCCGCGCGAAAAAGCGACCTCGACCGCACCGAGCTCGCGAAGGAAAAAACTGGCGTCTTCACTGGCAGTTACGCCATTAATCCCGTGAACGGTGAACCCACGCCAATCTGGGTCGCCGACTACGTTCTGATCAGCTACGGCACGGGCGCGATCATGGCCGTCCCAGTTCACGACGAACGCGATTTCGAATTCGCCCAGCAATTCAATCTGCCCATCACCGCCGTCGTCGATCCGGGCAAAACAATCTCAAGCGAAGAGCGCGAAGAAGTCCTCGCCGGCAAACGCTGCTCTGTGGAAGACGGCGTCGCCATCAACTCCGGCAAATACGATGGCCTTAAAACCGCCGACTTCAAACAAAAAATCGCCGCTGACCTCGCTACGCAAAGCCTCGGCCGCGTCGCCGTCAATTACAAGCTCCGCGATTGGCTCTTCTCGCGCCAGCGCTTCTGGGGCGAACCGTTCCCGATCCTGCACGAACTCGATGCCAACGGCAAACCGACCGGCCACATCCGCGCGGTGGACGCAAAAGACCTTCCCGTCGACCTGCCCCACCTCGAAGACTTCAAACCCCACGGCCGCCCCGAGCCACCGCTCGATAAGGCGCCGCCGGAATGGCTCTACCCCATCATCGACGGCAAACGCTTTAAGCGCGAAACCAACACCATGCCCCAATGGGCCGGCTCGTGCTGGTACTACCTGCGATTCCTCGATCCGACGAACACCAAAGCCCCCATCGATCCCGCGATCGAGAAAGCCTGGATGCCGGTCGATCTCTACATCGGCGGCGCGGAGCACGCCGTACTCCACCTGCTCTACTCACGCTTCTGGCACAAAGTTCTCTTCGACCGCGGCATCGTCAGCATGCCCGAGCCATTCCAAAAGCTCGTCAACCAGGGCATGATTCTCGGCGAGAACAACGAGAAGATGAGTAAAAGCCGGGGTAACGTCATCAACCCTGATTCGATTGTCTCCGAGTACGGCGCCGATTCGCTCCGCCTCTACGAAATGTTCATGGGCCCGCTCGAAGCCTCGAAGCCCTGGAGCATGCAAGGCGTCAACGGCGTTTTCAGCTTCTTAGGCCGCGTGTGGCGACTCATCATTGACGACCGCGCCGAGTCAACGCAGCTCAATGCTTCAATCGTCGATCGCCTACCGAACGACGAAGAAAACCGCATCCTCCACCAGACTATCGGTGCCGTCACCGACGACATTGCCAAGCTCTCCTTCAACACTGCAATCTCGCGAATGATGGAGTTCACGAACCACTTCACTGCCGCCAGCGAACGCCCGCGCGCAGCGATGGAGAAATTCGTTCTCCTTCTCTCACCTTTCGCACCCCACGTCGCCGAAGAGCTTTGGCAAGCGCTCGGCCACAAGGATTCGCTCGCCTACGAACCTTGGCCCGAATTCGAACCTTCGCTCGCCAAGGAAGACTCCGTCGAGGTGCCCGTTCAAATTAACGGTAAGGTGCGCGCAAAAATCACCGTGTCGGCCGACGCCACAGAAGACGAAATAAAAACCGTTGCCTTCGCCGATCCTCGCATCGCCGAGCAAATCGCCGGCAAACAAATCGTAAAAACATTCGTTGCCAAAGGCCGGTTAGTAAATCTTGTCGTCAAGGGTTAGGAACGAGAGGGAAACCACGCCGTGAAAAACGTAATTGCCTTGGTCCTCGGCGGAGGTCGCGGCACGCGGCTCCTGCCGCTCACCGCCTATCGCTCCAAACCCGCCGTACCACTCGCTGGCAAATACCGCCTCATCGATATCCCGATCTCGAACTGCATCAACAGCGACATCAACAAAATCTACGTCCTCACTCAGTTCCAATCGACCAGCCTCCACGCTCATATCCGTGGCACGTACCGCTTCGACCACTTTAGCGGCGGTTTTGTGGAACTTCTCGCGGCTCAACAAACCATGGAGGAGGAAGACGACCAGCGCCACTGGTACCAGGGCACAGCCGATGCCG
>DATBAY010000214.1:0-6362 GCA_036271295.1 Lacipirellulaceae bacterium
TCATTCTGCTCGGATTCACGAGTGGCCAAGGACTCGCTGAATCGAAGGCCCGGCCAAGCGCCGCTAAATCGGCTACGGCGACCACCGACCCGTTTGAATCGGTGAAAGTGCAGAACGACCCTTTCGAAGCCGTTCTCAGCGACTCACCAGTCGACTCGGCCGCCTACGTCCACAAGAAAACGCGCTGGGAGACGCATCAAGCCAACTTCGATACATCCCAGGCGAATCCCAACAACGGCGCGGTTACACCGCTGCCATCGCCAGATGGCACGGTTCCGCCCGTCGCCGCGCCGCCACAGAATCCGTGCGCTGCCGCCGTTTTTAAACCGCTCTGCCAATTAGGAATCAATATCGCCCAACCGGCGGGCGATTCGCCGACCGACTTTGCGAACGGTTGTTGGAATCAAATCAACGCCGGGCCGAGTGCGGCTTGCCGCTGCTGGCCCGCGCTGTGCTACCAATGGGAAGCGACGTGCACCTGTTTCAACCCGCTGTACTTTGAAGAGGTTAACGCCGAGCGCTATGGTTACGTCTGCGGTTGCCGTTACTGCTGTGGCGACTGCGTCCTTCAACCCGCGTGTTCGGCAGCGCATTTCTTCGGCACCGTGCCCTGCCTGCCGTACTGCATGCTGGCCGATTGCCCGACCGAGTGTGTTTATACGCTCGGCTACTATCGCCCCGGCGATTGCAATCCGTGGCGTTGGAACTACCCGCCGTGCGACGCGGCTGCGGCGGCCGGCACTGCCGCGATTTACACGGGCTTTGTTTTTGCAATCCCGTAAGAGCGCTGCGAAAATCTTCGCTGCCTAAATCGGCAAGCGAAATGTCTGCGCGAGATAGCGCGTAATCCGGCGCGCCAAGGTTACGCGTTCGGTCGCAACTTTCGCCTCGCCCCGACCGCCAATAATGAGCTCTGGCCGCGGCTTATCATCTAATCGGACGCGGACCTCATAGTGCGCGCCCTCGCGGCCCGGCGCGATCAACCCGGCTTGCAGAGCAGAGAGGTCAGTCTTAGCACCCCTGGCGTGCTCTTTATCGCCGGCCTCGTGGCGAGAAACTTCGACGACTTCTCCGGTAATTACCTGCGCCGGCAATTGCTCGATGCTCAGCCGGGCCCGTTGACCCGGTTGCAAAAATTTGACGTTCGCATCATCGACGAGCAGCACCGCCGACAATTGCGTCGGATCGCCAATCATGCACGTCAGCGTCCCGGGTTGCACGCGCGCGCCGCGAGTTTGTTCATCCAACAACGAGCCCGTCCATTCTCCCAAGCGGCCGTCCGCACGATGGAATTTCTCGACGCGCGGAGCCGGTATCACGATCCCGTTTGCCGGCGACGTGAGCACTAATCTCAGTGCCTCACCGCGACGCTCTTCGAGCCGCCGCTGGCTGTCGGCCAGCGCTTCGCGGGCCGTGGGCAACTGATTGTTGGCCTCTGGGTCAATTCCGCGCAGTCGTTCCAGGTGCTCCACATGCAATTGGCGAAGTTTGCACTCCCCTTCGAGCCGCGCGATTTCAAGCTCGCTTTCTACGCTGGCAAGTTTGCCGATGGCTTCGCCCTTCGTAACTTTGCTCCCAGCGGGCAAAATGTTTTCGAGCGTCCCTTCACTCGTGGCATAAACCCGCGCGGCATCGGCAGGCAGCAGCATCAGCGGCGCCGAAACGTTGTAATCAACCGGGATCGCCAACACACCAACCATGAGCGCCAAGCCAATCGCGGCGACCAGCGCGACGCGCCCCTGCCGTACTTCCCCACGCTGCACGGGATTGCGGACGAATTCGACGACGCTTCGTACCGGCGACACCAGCGCACTGCCCACCACGGTGAGTCCTACTGCATAAGCCAGACTTTCCAAGTGATAAGGCGACAGAGTTTTCGCCACGCCCCATACGATCAGCACGCATACCAGCGAAAGATAGATCTTCGACGCGACCGCATAGCTCGCCAGCCACGGGCGCTGCCGCGCCGGCAGCAGCGGATCGTCGGCCGCCGGTTGTCCCAAAATCCACTCCGACCAGAAATACCGCAGAGCGTCACGCGAGCGCTGCCACAGGTTCGGCACTTCCATCAGATCGGAAAGAATATAGTAGCCGTCGTATCGCAACAGCGGATTGCCATTGATGAGCAGCGTATTGAGCGTGCAAATGACCATGATGTTGAGCGCGACGAGCTGCACCACGCCCGGCTCGGCGTACCACCACACGATCGTGGCCGCGGACGCGAGCACGAGCTCCACCATTACGCCGGCGGCCGAAACGGCAATGCGCTGCCACTTGCTCGGCAGCCGCCAGGCGTCGGTTACATCGCAATATAAGCAGGGGGCGAATACGAGCAGCATGAATCCGAGTTCATGCACTTCGCCGCCAAAATGCTTGCATACCAGCGCATGCCCCAGCTCATGGAGCACCTTGGCCACGCCGATCGCCAGCAGCAGCCACGGCAGATTCCGCCAATCGACGAGCGCCGAAAGCTCCGGCAACCGATTGCGAAACTCTTCCAAGTGGCCGAATACGATCGACGCTGCCCAAAGCATCAGCGCCAGCGCCGCCGCGAAGGTAAGCGGCGAAAACAACCAGCGGCAACGCGCCTGAACGGCGGTTAGAAACCGATCCGGATCGAAGCCACGAAATCGAATACCGAGCAAGCCGGTCCATGAATACGCCACCTTACGAAACTGTTCACGCTTCCGCCGTTCGAGCAATTCATGCCCCTGGCCAGTCGAATCGCTGATCAACAAGCCGGCCGAGTGCAGCCGACTCAAGAATTCCCAAATCGCCGTGGGTGTAATGGTCTGCGGCGCGAAGTGCCGCTGAAACAGTCGTTGCAACTCGGCGATCGAAACAGGTTCGCGAAGCCACTCGACAAGTGCATACTCTTCCGCCGAAAACTGAAAGTGCTCGAGCGTCAGCGGATCTTTCACGATCCAGGTCGTCGACCCGATGCTCTCCACCGGCGACGCCACCAAATCCGCCCGCGTCCGCAGCGCAACCGAACGATCGATAGAAGCGAGCGGTTTGGTCATGACTTAAAAACCGACAGCGGACCACGGACGACTGACAATGGACTACTTACTTACCGTCATCTTCGCCGCTTGGCCTGGCCGCAGCTTCCCATCTCGATTTTCAATTTCTGCCCACATCCGAACTTGCCCTGTAATCGGGTCGACTTCCGGGCTGATGAAAGCCACCTTGCCGCTAAAAGTTTGCGGCTTGCCGTCCAAGCTTACCGTCAGCTCGATCGCTTTTCGCGTCGCAATCGCTGCCGCGTCTTCCGCCCGAATGAATCCTTCGGCCTTCAGCCGATCGGCATTCACGATCCGCAGCGCTTTCTGCCCTGGCTCGGCCCACTCGCCCTTACGCAAGTAAACTTGCACGATCGTGCCATCAAACGGCGCCGAAATCTTTCGACGCTCAATTTGAGCTCGGGCCGCGTTGAGCTCATTCTCTTGCGCTTTCATTTCGAGCCCCGCGATCGTTTGCTCGTGCTCGGCCTCCTCGGTCTCCAGCCGGTTCTTCTGCACCGTGAGCTTGTCCACATCCAATTGCGATTGCGAAACGCTCTTCGCAAACTTCTCGATCGACTCGGTCGACCGCCGCAGCTCCGCCTCCGAAACGTCAAGCGCCTTCTGCGCATACCGAATCTTTACATCATTCGTCGCCTTCTCGTGCGTAATGTCATACTTTGCCTTCGCCGCATCCGCTGCCAACCGCGGCACTTGATCATCCACTTGCGCCAGTAGTTCGCCTTGCTTCACCCGCTGCCCTTCCCGAGCCGCAACATTTACGACGACGCCCGATTCCTGCGCCGGCACTTCTGCTTCTTCAAACAGTCGCAACACGACGGATTCCACTTCAATCCCAGAGCCACTCGCCGGCTTGGCGTCCGCCGTGCCATTCGCGCCGTATCCGTGCGCGCTCGCCACGAGCAGCAAGCAGATTGCAAAAACAAATTGACTTCGCGAGATCGTCACAGCTTCCACCATTTCACGGCCGCACTCCAAACATCATGAAACCAAACGAACCCGATCGACCGCCGGCCGCATTCGATGAGCGCCCGCGCCGTAGTGCCCGGTCGAACTTCGCCGCCCAACGATGCGACCAGGTCTGGCGAGTCCAGCGATACTTTGGTGAGCACCGTCGGTACCGGACGCGACGTTTTCTCTTCCGGCAGATCGACCGTCTGGCAAACCTCGGCAATTTTTCCCGTATGAGATGCCCGTTCCTCGGAACCAAGGCGAAATCGCACCGGCAATTGCGGCCCTAAATCTTTTTGAGCGGCGAGAACGTACCCCATGCGATCATCCGGAACAGCGAGCTCCAGCTGCCACGGCGACGACAAATCGGCCACCGTCACGAGCACTTCGCCACGCTCCACCGGACGGGCCGAAAGTTCATGCCCCACGTCCCACGTTAGGATCCGACCCTTGATCGGGCTCACGACCACCAACTTCTCGCGCTCGTGCGTCAGAAGTTCCAGCTCGCGGCGCGAATTCGCTGTTTTTTGTTCGAGCTCGCGCTCCTCGGCCGACAAACGGTAAGAATCGACCGGACTCGTATCCCGAATCGCTCGATTCGTCCGCGCGGATCGCACGGAATCTAGTTGTCGCTGGGCCGTTTCCAATTCGCCGTCGACCCGCTTGAGCTCTAGCTCCAGCGCCGGATCCCGCATTCTCAACAACGGCTGTCCCGCCGAGACATCCGCACCGTGCTTCACCAGCACTTCCTCGACAACCCCGTTTCGCGGCGCGAAAACATCGCGCTTCACGGTCGGCTGCATCGTTCCGGGCGCTTCGATATTAAAATCCGCGGGTACGATGAACAACGCTGCAATTGCCGCGGCCGCGATTGCCCCGCTGAGCGCTGCCCGCGTGACATGCGTCGAGATCGCTTCTTTTGCCTTCGCCAGTGGCCGCAACGCGCGGCCAAAAGGCAGCGAATCTACAACCAGTGCGTTGTACAGCGCCGTCGAAGAGAGTTCCGCCACTTCGACCAACCAATCGCGCCTTAGCTCGCCTTCGCGCGCGTCGAACTGTTCGGCCACGAGTACAAACTGCGGCCGCTCGGAGCAGCTTCGTCGTTTATTCAATAGTAGCGCGTCATCTGCGCCGGCTTCCGCCGGCCGACGCACGGGAATTGCCGCCACATGCCGCGCGTGTGATTCCTCGACGTGCCGCGTGATCGCTTCCTCGACCGGCGGTAGCGCATCGCACTCGCCATCGGCGTAGAAAGCCGGCTCATCCGTTCGTCGCACTAATTCGGCAACGTGAGCCAGTCGCCGCGCCGCGCCGCTCCGCCGCTCCACGCGGCTCACGCCGCTGGCCGCCAACAAGCGGCAGCTGTTTCCGCGCGCGACAAGCACACTCAGCCGATCGCAGCCGATGATCCGGCGGCCCTCATTCGCCACAGCATAGGCGGTCCCAGAGAGCCCTAGCTCCTTATGAACAAGCGGACCAAGCTCGATCAGCTCTGTTCGATGCTGATCTTCCTGCCTCAAAGTTCGCAGTTCATAAAAGGCGTGGTAATCGGCCGCAAGTTCGCACAGCGCAATCAAAAACTGCTCACAACCGCGATGCGCCGCAGGGCTAGCGTCGCCAGGCATCCATAGTTCAATGATCGCCACCGCTGCGGCGCGATTTTCGGTCGTTTCTTCTGCCGGCAGCAGCACCGGGCCCACGATAACGAGATGCTCGCTCGTATTTGGCGCGTCCGGCTGTTCCTCACTCACCGAGTGGGGTGAGATGCTAATCACCCGGCCCGCCGTTACGGAACTCATGAGTAGCGACTCATGCGCGCGGCGCAACGCATCGGTTGAAGCACAGTCGTGCCCCGTTCGCCCGACCTTCGCCACGGGCTGCAGCATGTTGTGAGCGCATAACCATGCCGCCCCGCCTACAGCCGAGAGCGCGCGCACGCTCTGCTCGAGAACCGTACGGTAGAATTCTGTCGGCGAAACCGGCGCTCGGGCCAACTGGCCAAAAGCTGCGAAGACGTCTTCGAGCTCTTGCCAAGTCTGCGATTCGGCCGGCGCGCCGCTCACAGGAAGAGGAGTGGGCATACTCCTCAGTATATCCAGTTTCGCTAAATTCGCTGCGAATCTGATTCGTCCAGGCGTGCCATCACCGCTCGCAGTGGCGTCAGGTTCCTACAAATGCTGCCACTGCTTTAACCCATCCTGACGACCATCAGATTCGCTACCCCTGGCCAACCTTGGGGAGCTGTATCACTTGCGTTGAGATTAACGAAAATGTTGAAGATGCCGATTATGCCTGCCGATGAAAGATTGACGACCCCACGAAGGGGTAGTGGCGCGCTCCGTGCGCCAGCATTTGATCCACTATCACATGCAACCGATCGGCATGCAC
>DATBAY010000215.1:0-16689 GCA_036271295.1 Lacipirellulaceae bacterium
CAACCCAATCTCCGAACTCATAACCCCTCGCTCCGCGAAAAGTGTGCCAGAACGGCGTCAGTATACGCCTGGAAGAGGAGTGGGGCAGGACACAGTGCGTGGCGCAACGCGGACGCTAGCGGGTGAAAAGCGGTTGGACTCGCCAAACTCTCGGCTTTTCCAGCGTTAAATTGCCAGGCGACTCTTGTCGCGCGGGTCATTCTCGCGTTTTTCGGATTGCTTGCGACCAGCGACCCACAAGAGCCCACCGGCAAGAGCGGAGGCCGCTACGACTCCAGCCGACTTGCGCGATGTGCCACCACTGGTGGCCGAGAAACGTTGCACTGGCTTTGCCTGGGCCGACGACGCGGCGGGGGTTACCGTCGGCACCGTTTCGGCGGCAGACAATTCTTCAAAGCCGCGATCCACCGCCTCGTAAAAACCGACCGAAGCTTCGACGCCAAGGTGGGCGCTAAACATATCGGGGTGCGCTTCGGCGACACGCGCCAAATTCAATGGACTCTCATTCGCGTCGGCGTTTGTGTGCAAGAGCACCATGCCGCCGTCATTCTCTGCGATTTCGGACGCGGTGCCGAAGACCACGTCAGCAGCCTGTGTGCGCAGATCATCGGCGTTGGATTCGACGGCCACTGCGAGGTCGCTGGCTGCCGAATCGGAGTCCTCTAAACTTTTTAATACGTCTGCCACCGCTGCCTGTTGGCGTGCGACCGCATCCGCATTGGAGACCTGATCGCCATTCGTTGTGGAATCGCGAAGGGTCACGAATTCGTCCGAATCATCGGTCGCCGAAAGATCTTTGGCCGTGCTCGTGATCGTTGCTTGGCTGTTTAAGCCGCCGCTGGTCGCGAGCAGCAGTTGCGAAGTGTACGACTGCAGAGCTGCATCCAACGCGCTTGTCGAAACGAAATTTGCAAGTTCGAGCCCGTGCGACGTCGATGGCGTCGATGTCGAAACGGTCCCTATGACACCGTAGGGAAGACCTGCTCCGGGACTCTTGACGGAATACTCCGTTTCGTGGCCGCTAAACGGGTCTTTAGGAAGTTGCGGATCGCGGTATGCAAACGAATCGTGGCTCACGAGTGCCGCGATCGGATCTCCTATTGGGTCGACGTGTAACCCTAAGTTCTGCGACGGCGGATACGCCGGCGTCGGCGTTGGCTGACGATAAGCCGTGCTAACGCTGAGGATGATCTCCGGTTCCCAGTGGATCTGAATCAAGATGACCGGCTCTTCCACGTATTTTGTGGGACTAGGCAAGCTCTGGCTGCTCTGGCTCGGCGGAGTCAACAGCGATGAATGCTGCGGAGCAGGGTCGCTGTACGCTAACATTGGCGGACCGGGATTGAATTGCGCCGCCATGTCCCGACTATCGTCATGCCGCAAACCGGGCATGGGGCTGTCCAATCGGTCGTGCCATACCGGCGGACCGGCCATCATTGCTTCGATGCTTTGAGGTACGAACGTACTGATTTGAAACGACTGCGGCTCACCAGACCCGTGCATCTCTATCGCATGGTTGCTGGGGCCGAAAAACATTGGCCCCAATGTGGCCGACAGCATGGCCCGGCTTTCCAGCTGCTCAAAACGCCACGCGCGAGCAGATTGCCGCTTCGATCGGCGCTCCCGTTTGATTCGTTTGCCGCGTGTTATTTTGTCTGGAGTCGGCATGAGTTCACGTCCGTTCCTTCGTTACGTTCATCTTACCAAGCGCCTTCAATTTACGCGATTTATTTCGGCGGATGGGGCATCTGCCGGGGCGATCAACTTTGGCTCCGCACGGCCAGTCAGTTGCCGAAACTCGGGCGAATTCGCGAGGCTGGCGAGCGAAGCATCGGATAATCGGTCCTTCGATAACCCCCCATCAAGGGCCTCGCGCAGAGTAGCGATCGCCGCCTGTGTGCAATCGGTCTTTAGTTGTTCGAGCCCCGTCTTTTCTGCCATCTGCCGGTCGAGCTTGGCCATTTCCTTGGCAACGGAATATAAGCGGTCGGGCTTACCCGTCCACAGCGCTCGCAGGTCACACAGCTGAGCCAATGCCTCGGCGTATTTTTCTTGCGTGGCGAGATTGCGCGCATAGTTGAAGTAGTGACGACTTAACGTGCTGCGGTAGCTGTCATTCTTGTCTGCCTGCTTGAGCGCAGCTGTTTGGAAATGGATCGCTTGCTGGTATGCGGTCGCGGCCTCTGCAGGCTTATGTTGACGGTCATAGAGCATGCCCAAGTTGTTCCACACACCGCCCTGGTTGCTGAGCGTTTGAGCGTCGTTCGGGTCGGCGACGAGCAACATATCTTGCGATCGTGCGGCTTTCTCGAACGAGGCCTGGGCTTCGGTCAGGTGATTTCCGCGACTCTGTGCCATGCCGAGATTGTTGTAGCTGATCGCTAAATCGCGCCGATAGCTGCCGGCGAGCGGCGATTCTTTGACCAGGTTTTCTTGTAGACGAATTGCGTCGCCGTACCACAATT
The DNA here is from genome assembly GCA_036271295.1 of Lacipirellulaceae bacterium. Classification (GTDB taxonomy): domain Bacteria; phylum Planctomycetota; class Planctomycetia; order Pirellulales; family Lacipirellulaceae; genus JABDGM01. Next base: position 2,466 of record DATBAY010000215.1, read on the forward strand.
CGGCCCCGGTCCAATCTTTATTTCGCGAAGCCAGGAATCCGCGGTTATTGTAGGTGCGTGCTAAATCGGCTTGATGCGTCCGGTTAATCGGGTCTGCAATAACAAGCTTCATTTGCAAAGCGACCGCCTTATCGTATGACTGGTCTGCGGCTTTGGGATCGCTGGCTTCCTGGAGGCTGGCGAGATTGTTGTAACTGGCCGCCAGAGTGCGCAACACCGCCTTATCTGCGTTGCCCGTTTTCAAAAGTGATTCCTGCAAATCGATCGCGCTTTGGAAATCCGCGGCCGCTGAATCTTGGGCCTGCATTTGCTTCAGTACGAGCCCGAGATTGTTATACGTCGTGGCCAGGTCCGCTGCCGAATCGGGCGATCCCGCCTGCGGCTTCAGAAGCTCTGACGCTCGCGTAAGCAACGACAGCGCTTCCGCGGACCGGCCGTCTTCCGCTGAAAGCCACCCAAGATTGTTCAGCGAATTCGCGAGATTACGCGAAAACTCTATGTTGTTTGGGTCGCGGTCGAGTAAGGCTTCCCAGGCCTTCGTCGCTTGAGCGTGGGCTTCCAGCGCTTGGGCAGGTTTGCCCATCTTTTCGTAAAGCGCGCCTAACTTGCTTTTGGCAATCGCCGCGTCGGCGGCAAAGTTCGCGTCGTGCGCGGCCAAGTCCTCGTATTGCTGAAAATAGTCGAGCGCGATTTGTAACAATTTTTGCCGCACCCCTTCGGCCCCAGGGATCGCCGCCAGCTCATCGGCCCATTGACTCGATGTGAACGAATTCAACACGCCGCCCATTCGTCGCATACTGTCGTGAGTTTGCAAAACTTCGCGCTCATTCGCGGCAATTCTCTCGCGAGAAACCATCGCGAAGTTGACGCCGAAGCCAAGCAACGCAACCGCCAACACGGCGGCCGTGGCGTAGACTACACCGCGGTGGCGCTTGGTCCATTTCCCTGCACGCGAGAGCAAACTTGGTGGGCTCGCCAGAATCGGGCGGCCGTCTAAGAAGCATTCGAGGTCTTCGGCGAGCTCCTTCGCCGTGGTGTATCGCTCTTGGGGGAACTCGGCCATGCACTTAAGCACAATGGTTTGAAAATCGTGCGGAATGTGCCGGTTCCAATGGCGGAGCGGCTTCGGCGCGGGGCGATTGGGATCGAAAACTTGGAACTCGCCGTTCTCGTCGGCCGGATGGTTGAGCGTCGACAGCTCGTACATCGTGAGTCCGAGCGAATAGACATCCGTCCTCTGGTCGACGAGCGCGGCCCGCCCGAGCGCCTGTTCGGGGCTCATATAGCGCATGGTGCCGAGGACGTCGCCGGTTTGCGTAAAGCCCGGGTTTTCGCGGCACTGAGCCAGTCCGAAATCGGTGACCCAAATCTTCCCTTGATCGTCGAGCAGCAAGTTGGAGGGCTTTACATCGCGGTGCACGATGCCGTATTCGTGCGCCGCGTGGAGCGCTTCGGCTGCTTGAATTCCCATTCGCGCGACGACTCGCACGTGATCGGCCGTTTCGCCCGCTCGCAGCGGTGCGAAGGGCTCCATGACGCCGCTTTTACGACCGGCCGATTCGGGATGAGCCGACGGGCGCTGGTTGTTTAACGTGAGTCCGTTATTGGGAAGCGTCGTATCGCAGGGGCCAGCTTCGCCGGTGCGAAGTCCATTCAGCAAGCCAGTGAGCGATTGCCCTTCGATCAGCTGCATCACATAAAAATGCACGCCATTTTCTGCACCGATTGCGAACACGGGCACGATGTTCGGGTGCTGGACCTGGGCAGCCGCCTGGGCTTCATTCTTGAAGCGGCCGATTTGTTTCGCGTCGTGCGCCGAGGTGAACGGCAACACTTTGAGAGCAACCCGCCGGCGCAACGAAACCTGAAAGGCTTCGTACACGACGCCCATGCCGCCGCGGCCGATTTCGCGCACCAGGCGATAGTCGCCGATCGTTCGCAACGCGGGCGGGATGCCGATATCCGATGGAGCCGCGCCCCCCAATGTTTGAGCCGGCGCCACCGCGACCGCGTGAAACAAATTGAGGCCGCTGAGATAGCCGCGTAACTGCCCGGCATCCTCGGGATGCCGCGCGAGCAACTCTTCAGGGGTCACACCATGCCCCTGCTCAATCGCGACGAGATATTCATCCAGGATGCGCGCTAAGCGTTCCTGATCCGGGGCCGCTACCTGCGTCCGGGTGGATTCTGAATTCAACTCAGTCCTCGCTCGATTCCTCTTTGCGATATAACGATCGCAACTTGTCGATGGCTCGCAACCATAACATCCGCGTTGCCCCGACCGAACGGTCGATCTGCTTGGCAACTTCTTCGAACGGTAGGCCCTTCAAATTTCGTAAGACTAGTACTTCCCGATAGTCCTCGGGCAATTGAGCCAGTCGGTCCGCCAAGACCACGGCCTCTTCGCGCTGCTGCACGGCCATGCTGGGACTCTTCGTCGCCGCGGGGACGAGTGCGGCGAGTTGGATCGTCGAATGCTCGAGGGCGTCGCCGATGCGTTGCATCGAAACTTCGCGCCGCACGTCGCGCCGGGCTGCGAGCAAGTGCTGTTCGACGAACTTCGCCAGGTTGTTCACCAAGATCTGTCGCAACCAGGCCAAGAGTTCGGGCTCGGTCGTGCCACGAAATTGGCCAAAGTTTTTGTGGGCCCGCAACATGGTTTCCTGCACCACATCGGACGGGCTCACACGCGGCTGCAGCCGCTTCTCGATTTGCATTGACGCCAAAACGACGAGGTAATTGCGATACTGCTGCAGCAATGCGCCCAAGCTGCTTTTGCTCCCCTCGCGAGCCCGGTCGATCAATGCGTTCGCCTGGGCTCGTGCGGAGAGATTATCCGCGGATTCAGACCGCCGGTGTCCGGCGCTCGGGGTGCTGCGTTTCATCGCGTTTGCGGAAGCGGTTGTCATAGGCTCATTGTTTTGCGAGCGCCGGGGGAAACTGTCCCGAAGTCGCATCCAGGGCTGATGACCGATTTATCCTATCGCGCGCAACGAACTATTTACAAAACTAGCGAAACCCGCCTAACCAACCCGCTTATCCCAGTATATTCGCCCCCAACTGTTTGGCTGCGACGTGTCCGCCATCCGATTAAACCCCGCCCGGGTCAAAAAGGCCGCCTTTTCACGGCAAGGGGCCAATTTGTCCAAATCCGAGATTCGCCTGTGGCGCGGCCGAATATTCTCCGGTCTGGGTGAGTAACGAGCGAACCGAAACCATCCAAACGCCCGGCGTTCTGCCTGGCAACGGTTCGGAACGAGGCGGCCGGTGAATTATTCGCACCAGCGGGCCCCGCGGCCAGCGGCCACCGACAAAGATGGGCCGGAACAGGAACGAGGCACCTTTAGGGACAGGCATCATGGTCGGACATCGACGTTCAAGATTTGAATCGCTGGAGAAAAGGCTGGCACTGGCGGTCACGGCTGCGGTAGATAACGGAAGCCTCGTCATCAAGGGAGACGCCGACGGCGCGGTCCAAATCGTCGCCGTCAGTGCAGGCAATTACGAGGTGCACGACAACGGCGTGCTTATCGCCGATAGCACCACGCTCACGGGCATCACGAAAAACATCAAAATCAACATCGATGCTTCGGCAGGTGCGGACAACACCGTAACACTCGACCTCGGTGGTCAAACGGTCAACCAAGTCAGCGCGAATCTTGGCAACGGCGCGAATTCGTTGACGGTATCGGATGGTACGGCCGCGAGCCTCGTGTATACCGGCGGAAGCGGCAATGACACCGTCGAACTCGACTCCTCGGTTACCGGCAAGGCGGACGTGAAGCTAGGCAACGGCGACAACAGCCTCACGGTGAACGGCGCGCTCGGCAGCCTCGCCGTTCGCGGCGGTTCGGGTGCCGACACCATCACGCTGGCCTCCGTGGCGTCGATCACCAATGGCGTATCTGCGTGCTTGGGTAACGGCAATAACTCGCTCACGCTCAACGGCAGCGTCGGCGGCAGTTTGCAAGTGGCGGCTGGCGACGGTGCGGATACCGTCACGCTCGCCGACACCTCGGCGATCACCAAGAACGCGTCCATCGATCTCGGCGGCGGCACGAACACGGCCACGATCGGCGGCTCGCTCCGTTACAACGGTCGCGACGGCGACGACACCGTGACGATCGAGCAAACAGCCACGATCACGGACGACGTTTTCGCCGCTCTCGGCAACGGCGTCAACGTGTTCTTGCATAACGGCACGATTAACGGCGATCTGAAAGCGGTCAGCAAGAATGCCGACGACAGCATCACGGTCGGCGACACGGGCACTGTTGCCGGCACCACGACACTCGGACCCGGCCAACAGACCGACCACGATCACGGCGGGTGCGGCGGCGGCCACGGTGGTGGCGACGACAACCGCGGCGCCGGTTCACTTGCCGGTGGCCACAGCTGTGCCGGCGACACCGGCTCGACCGGCACCGGCGGCAAGACCACGACGACAACTTCCACAACAAGTACGGCCAAAAAGTCCGCAGCAAGCATTACATCCCGCGTCGCAGCACTTGCCCAAGCATTGCGTCGCTAGCAGGCGGGAGAACAACTCTCTCCTGGGATAAGAGCGGCGGTTCGTGTGCGAGCTATCCACCAAGTGCCCATCGGTGGAGAAACTCGAATGCGGCCGCCGCTCTTCATTTTGCGCCATGACTTAAAACGCACTGGCACAAAAGCTGCTCCATTCCAGGCCTGCCGGTTAATGATTGAGTGAACGCGTGAGGGCAAGGCTCCCGCCGAGGCGCGAATCGGCGCCATGGCTCAGCAGGAGCTTCGCCCTCCTGGTGCCTGCTGGGCTGGAAAACACGAAGATGCATCTGTGGCATTCTCTTGAGTTTGGCGCGAAGGCTTACGCCCTCAAACAGGTCAAGTCCAAGCCGCGCGCCGAAGTGGAAGCAATGGGCCGCGAACGCCTCGCACAACTGCTCGTGCATGCCCGCTCAAACTCGCAGTTCTGGCATCACAAGTTGGACGGCGTGGCTGAAGAACGATTCGGTCTGTGTAATCTACCGACCTCGAATAAATGCGAGCTGATGGAGAACTTCGACGCGTCGCTAACTGTCGACGATGTTTGTCGCGCAGAAGTAGAAGGGTATTTAGCAGACGAGTCGAACCTCGGCAAACTTTTTCACGGCAAATACGCAGTGAGCCATACATCTGGGAGCCAAGGGCAACCACTTTTGCTCGTGCAACCGCAGGAAACGATCGAGCTTTTGTTTGCACTGCAAGCTTCGCGTGGGCATGCGAATTCATTAAGCGTTGGCGAAGTCGTGAAGCACGTGTTTTCGCCAGTACGTTTGGCCGTCGTCTTACTGCAACCCGGTTTTTATCCTTCCTCCTGCGCTTTTGAATACATGCCCGAAGGGGCAAAAGGCTTAATCGATGTGCTCCGACTAAGCATTGAGGATGACGATCTTCTCGAACGGCTCGCCGAGTTTCATCCGACGCACTTAACCGCTTATGCGAGCGTGCTGCATGAAATCGCCCGCGCGGTGGAAGAGGGTAAACTCACGCTCAAGCCGTCGTTAGAAGAAGTCGTAAATATCAGCGAGCGGCTGATGCCGCAAGCCCGGGCACATTATACCGAAATCTTTGGCGCCCCGATCTTTGATGATTACGGCATGGGCGAATGCCTGTTTCTCACAAACGGCTGCAGCACCTCGGGCGGCATGCACGTGAACGCCGATTGGGCCCTTCTCGAAGTCGTCGACGAACACAATCAACCGGTGCCCGACGGCACGGCCGGCGCAAAGGTTTTGCTCACAAACCTTGCCAACTTTGTGCAGCCGATTATTCGCTATGAAGTTGGCGATATCGTGACGATGGCCACCGAGCCGTGCGACTGCGGCAATAACCTGCCGCTCATTGCGCGAATCGAAGGACGAGACTCGGATGTGTTCTATATCGAAACCGAAAACGGAACTCGCGCATTGCAGCCCACGATCTTCGAGCTAGCCGTCGGCCGTGTGCTCGAAGCGCGCGAATACCAGCTGGTGCAAGAGGACTCAACGCATTTCCGAGCGCGGCTTGAACCTCTGCCCGGAAAAAAAGTCGATGCGGTGCGGGCCAAGCAGGCGTTGGACGAGGAATTGAACAAATACGACTTACGCGGAAAGCTGCACGTTGATGTCGAAATCGTCGACCGGCTCGCGCCGAACAACGATCACAAATTCAAGCGAATCGTCTGCAAGGTGAAGAAGCCCGCGCAAGCTGCGAATGTGAAAAAGGTAGGCCAGCCGAACGACTACGCGGCGTAATCTCGCTTCCACAATGCGCGGGCCGCTTGAGCCGTCCATTCCAATGCCGTTTTCAAGGTCTTGGTCCGCCAACTGCGGCTCTGCGGCGCGAACGTTTCGGCCAACCTCCGGCGAGACTCGTGCCCAATCGAATTGGTCCCCAGTTCGCTATGCCAGCGTGATTCTTCCGCCAGCGCGCTGATCACGCGAATGGCCGAATACGTGCCGAACTCCGCGGTCGCATAGCGATAGTCGCAATTCGGAAACAGTGCCCGTAGCCACGGACCGAATCCGCCGCGTACTTCATAAGACTTCGTGAAGCTTTTGACTTGCGTAACGTTATCCGCCCCCAAATGATCGCGCCACCAATCGCAATTCTCGAGGCCCTCGGATTCGGACACCAGCAACTCCCCCTTTGCCCAATGGCCAAGACCGGTATGAAAATCCAGGTGAGCTACATCGTCGGCTTCACCGAGAACCGTAGGCAAAAAGTTTTGCAGCGAGTGGACCGATTGAGACGGCCCCGCGCCGCCAAAAAAGAGCCAGTCCGGATAATCGTACTGTCCCACCGGCAAAGTTTCCCAAATCGAGCTTGGCCCATGCTGTAGCGCGAGCATCACCATCCGTGCTGACCAGAATCCAAACCTGGCTCTCGGTCGCGAGAGCTTCATCGCGTTGCGAAACCTGCCAGCCAGCGGCGGCGCGCCGGCGTACGCCTCATTGGCCAACAAAAAGTTTCGGTTCAAGTCCACGTTATTTTCATTGAATCGCCGCCGCCAGGCGTAACCGAACGGATTGATTGCATGGATCAAAACCACGGCTGCTTCCGCCGGAAGCTGCCAACCAGACAACGTCTGCTCCATGAACGCGAGTTGCACGGCCGACCCAAACGGTGCTTCGACGCCATGGACGCCGCTCGAAAGCACGAGTGCGGTCGTGGGGTTCGCGGCGCCCGCTACGGCGATGTCGATCGTCAGCGGCTCGTCGTTCGGGCTGGGAGCATGAATTTGCAGCGCGTGCCGCGCAAGTTTGAGCCGACCCGCTGCACGCAGAAAACGCCGACGCGCTTCGAAGTAGTTCGCCGAATAGTAGCCCGTAGCGGCGAGAAGTTCTTCGCGCAACGCGACAACATGCGGATCGACATGGGCAGCGGTTTCATTCACGGCCGATTGCTCCAAGCTATTTCTCCCCCGAGTCCTTTCGTACATCCTCGACGGTCAGCTTCCGTTTTGCCCAATAGTCATCGTCGTGAAACCCGAACTGTGTTGGATCAAATCTGCCGACAAGTTCCACCTGCGTGCCGTCTTTCGGGATTTCTGTTTCCATCCCTAGCCCCCAATAAGTTGCGTTCACGAGCAATCGCCTCAACGCCTCGTTGAGCAAATCGACGCTGGCCCCCATGGTTGTGCAAAAAGCGCGGCCAGGTTTTCCGCCGGGAAGCTGATACGTTTTCGTCCAAGCGACGGGCATCATCGGCTCATTCTTCGCACCGCTGACCGCTGGCCCGTCTTCTGGTCGCATGCCATATAGCCGATCTTTCTCGTCGTATTCTCCTTTTCGCGCCGTCACTTGCCCCAGTACGAGCGGCTGGGAGTCGCCCGGCAGCGGCAGGCGTACTTCGTACACGTCCGTCGAACACCAAATCTCGCCGTCCTTGATGCCGCGCAAAATCGGATTGTCCGCAACGCCAGGCGGAATGATGCCACGAGTGCTCTCATGCTTATGCTTGCCGTGGTGATTCACCCATGTCTCACCGAGCACCAAGCGGCCGAAGCCGTCTCGCCACTCGTCGTCGCCTTTGTAAGTATCCGCATAGCGTGCCCACTTCGAATCGGCCGGCGGCAAGAATGCGTGCGTTGCTGTGCGGATCCCGATCACGGGCTTGCCCGCTTTCAAATACTCGTCGAAGGCCTGCATTTGATCGTCCGGCAAATTGCGCCGACGCGTCTGCAGGATTAATAAGTCCGCGTTCTTGAGCCTATTGAGTCCCGGAATGTTTTGCGTAAAGTTCGGATTGATGAGCGCCGTCTTCGGATTGACCGCAAACAACACCGTGCAATTGAAGCCATGCTCGTTGGACAAAATCTTCGCGAGCTGCGGCAGTCCTTCTTCCGATCGATACTCTTCATCGCCCGATACGAGCACAATGTGTTTGCCCGCGCCGGGACCATCGTGTCCTTTGTACTCGACCCACTCTTGCGCCGACACCACACGGGCGGAGACCAGTGCGACACACGCTGCCACGGTTATGAGAAACCACCGAAAGTGTCCGCTATCAATCACTGCGCAACGCATGTTTTTGTCCGCCGTCTCGCTCTGTTTTGCCCTTTTCCCGCCTACACGCGGCCTGTACTCTTGGTCACAATAAATGGAAGCAACCGGACACCGCAAGTGTCTGTCTCACGAGTACCGACGCTGCACATCGACAACGAAGAGTACATGAAGCAACAAGTTCTATTTCTTTGCACTGGAAATTACTACCGCAGCCGATTCGCCGAGGTTTACTTCAATTGGCTGGCCGCGAAGCACAATGTGGATTGGGTCGCCGACTCCCGGGGTCTTGCCCTCGATGGCTGCAACTACGGCTCCATCTCGCGCCATACGCTGGCTTACTTCGCGAAGCACGGCATCCAGTGTGAAAGTTTTGAACGTTTTCCGCGACCCGCGACGGAAGTGGATCTCACCGCCGCCGATCACATTGTGGCCGTCAAGGAAGCTGAGCACCGGCATCGCTTTGAAGCCAAATTCCCTGCCTGGCGCGATCGCATCGAATACTGGCAAGTGCACGACCTCGATTGCGCCGAGCCCGCCGACGCGCTCGCGCACCTCGAACGCGAGGTCCGCAATCTCGTCGAGCGACTCGCAGCGCCGCAGCGTTTAAGCGCGTAGCACCATGCCGAAACAAAGCGCCGGCCTGGTGATCTATCGCCGACGCAACGAACGCACCGAGTACTTCCTCGTCCACCCCGGTGGCCCCTTCTGGCAAAACAAAGATGCCGGTTCCTGGTCGATTCCTAAAGGCGAGTTCGGCCCCGAAGAAATTCCGCTCGATGTAGCGCAGCGCGAACTGCTCGAGGAAACCGGCCTCCGAGTCGACGGACCGTTTCTGCCTCTCGGCCCTATCAAACAAAAGGGCGGTAAGATCGTGCACGCCTGGGCCGTCGCCGCCGACTTCGACGCCGACCAAATCCAAAGCAACACGTTTTCGATCGAATGGCCACCACGCTCAGGCAAACTTCGCGAGTTCCCCGAGGTCGACCGCGCTGCGTGGTTTGATTTCGACACGGCACTGGAGAAAATGGTCGAAGCCCAACGGGACTTACTGAAACAGCTCGAAAAACTTCTTTCAAACAATTAACCACAGAGATCACGGAGGAATACCAGGATGTATATCATGTCTTCTCTGTGCCCTCTGTGGTGATAAACAATGTCCCCCCAATCACAAATTCAAACGTTCCTCGCCGGCAAACGATTCGCCGTCGTCGGCGCTTCGAACGATCGCAGCAAGTACGGTAACAAAGTCCTCCGCTGCTACCAGCAGAACAAGATCGAGGTTGTCCCGATCAATCCCACGGCCAGCGAAGTTGAAGGGCTGACTGCTTATGCCGATCTCGCATCGGCCCCGGGCGCCTTCGATGGCATTTCGATCATTACGCCGCCGACCGTCACCGAGCGTGTCGTCAACGACGCCCTTCGCCTCGGCATCAAAAACTTTTGGATGCAACCCGGAGCTGAAAGCGATCGCGCAATCGAAGCCGCTGAAGCCGCCGGTGCCAATGTGATCGCTCACGGTCCATGCATCCTGGTTTCGCTGCGCTATCGCGACGATGTTTAGCGAGTCCGCTACTTCTTTTCTTGCCGCCATTCGAAGCTCCGCCGAAGCGAATCTTGACACCGCGTCGCCTTCCATTAGGTTAAAGCCAGCGCGTAAACACGGTGGCTGCGTTGGCGCGCACATTCGGTTTTGAAAATCCGTTTCACGGGGCACTCGATGATGAGCTATCTCAAGCAGTTCGCCATAGCGGCTTTTATCGGTAACCTGCTGTTGGTTTTGGCAGGGCGCAGCGTGGCCGACGATCGTCCAAACATTCTGCTTATCGTCGGCGACGACATGGGCTATGCCGATGTCGGCGTGCAGGGCTGCAAAGACATTCCCACACCGCATCTCGACGCTCTTGCTGCCGCCGGCGTTCGTTGCACGACTGGCTACGACTCGGCGCCTTACTGCTCACCGTCGCGCGCTGGAATGCTCACCGGCCGGTATCAAACCCGGTTCGGCCACGAAATGAACCCGGGCCAGGATAAACCGAACAAGAAGGATGCCAAAAAATTTGGCGCCGGCAGCAGGGAAGCAGATGAAGCCCTCGAGTCAACCGGCGAAGATGGTCTGCCTGTTACCGAGACATTGATGGCCAAGCGCTTTAAAGACGCCGGCTACGCGACCGCGCTGGTCGGCAAATGGCACCTCGGCAGCGCGCCGCAGTTTCGCCCGCAAGCGCGTGGCTTCGATGAGTTTTTCGGCTTCCTGGGCGGTGCCCATGGTTATTTTCCTGACGCTAAGCCGCTTATGCTTCGCGGCGATGAGTCGGTTCACGAGACAGAGTATCTGACCGACGCTTTCGGCCGCGAAGCGGTCTCGTTTATCGATCGTAATACAGACAAGCCATTCTTCTTGTACCTCGCATTCAACGCAGTCCACACTCCGATGAACGCCACGGATGACCGCCTCAAAAAGTTCAAAGACATCAAAGATGAAAAACGCCGCACCTACGCGGCGATGATGTCGGCGATGGACGACAACATCGGCAAAGTGCTGGACAAAGTCCACGAAAAGGGCCTCGACAACAAAACGCTTGTCTTCTTCATCAGCGACAACGGCGGCCCCACCATGAAGGGCACCACGATCAACGCCTCGGATAACAGTCCGCTGCGCGGCTCGAAGCGCACCACGCTCGAAGGCGGCATCCGCGTGCCATATTTCTGCCGCTGGCCCGGCCACGTGCCCGCCGGCAAAGTTTACGGCGAGCCCGTCATTCAACTCGACATCCTTCCGACTTCGCTCGTTGCGGCCGGTATTGAAGCGCCCGCGAGCGCCAAACTTGATGGAATTGATCTAGTTCCGTACTTCAACGGCAAAGAATCGAAGGGCCCGCACGACACGTTGTACTGGCGATTCGGTCCGCAGATGGCGATCCGTCGCGGTGATTGGAAACTCGTGCGGTACGATCCGGTCGTCGACGGCGAGCAAGGCAGAGTGACGGATGCAAAGCTCTACAATTTGAAAAGTGACATCGGCGAATCGAAGGACCTGTTCAAATCCGAGCCCGAGAAGGCGAAGGAGCTGCAGGCCGCGTGGGATAAGTGGAATGAACTCAACGTGCCGCCGCTGTGGGGCAACAATGTCGTACTGAAGAAAAAGGCCGCGAAAGCAAAATCCGCGTCCGCCGCCGAATAGCCAACACCGCGACGTACCGCAATGAACACCGAACCGAAGCGCCGCGTCGCCATGACGTTGCTCGCGCATCCGGACGACGCCGAGATCCTGTGCGCTGGCACGCTCATCCGCCTCGCCGACGCTGGTTGGCAGATCCACATTGCGACGGTTGCCAACGGTGATTGCGGCTCGGCGACGCTCGGCCGCGCCGAGATCGCCGCGATTCGACGGCAAGAAGGCATCAACGCCGCCGCGAAAATCGGCGCGACATATCACTGCCTCGAAGAACCGGACGTTCACGTCACGCTCGACAAATCAACGATCAGTAAGACGATCGACGTACTCCGGCATGTTGCACCCACGCTGCTGTTCACGCACCCGCGCCACGACTACATGCTCGACCACGAGCAAACGCATTTGCTGGCACGGGCCGCTGCCTTTGCCTATCCCATCCCCAACGCCTCGCAACTGCCGCTCATCGACGGCTCAGCGATTCCTTGGGTATACTATTGCGATCCCGTGGAAGGGCGCGACCCGTATAGCGGCGCGTTGGTAACAGCAACAACACACATTGATGTCACCTCACAGCTCGACCGCAAAATCGAAATGCTCGCCTGCCACGCCTCGCAGCGTGATTGGCTGCGGGCGCACCACGGCATGGATGAGTACATCGAAGCAATGAAGCGCTACAACGCCGAACGCGGTGAGCAATTCGGTGTCGCATACGCCGAAGCGTTCGACCAACACCGCGGGCATCCATTTCCAACAACTGACTTGCTGGCCTCGCTTTTCGTTAGTTGAATTACCACGAAAGGCGCGAAAAGACACGAAAGAAGGGAATAGATATTCGTAGCCGAGCGCGCATTCAATAGCGTGATTGAAAAGATTTCGTGTTCTTTCGTGCCTTTCGTGGTTAAAAGAGTTTCTCCATGCCTAGACCCATCAGCAAAGTCGCCCCCGGTTGGTGGGACTACACGACGCTCGACACGCAGTTGCTGTCCGACGCCGCCCGCCTGACTGCCGACGACTTGTTAAAACTCGCGCGCGACGGCTTCGAAGTCACGATCTACGACACGCTCGAAGAGTTCTACTGTGCCGAAGCACTCGAATACATTCGCGCGTGGCAGCAGGCGACACCCGATAACCCCGTCGGCATTTGCGGCCCGATCGGTCCCACCGAACAATTGCCGCTCGTCGCACGTATCGTAAACGCCCTTGACATTAAACTGCACAACGCTCACTTCTGGGGCATGGACGAGTGGGTCGAAAACGGTAAACCGGTCGCGATCGATCATCCCCTCTCGTTCGCCAAGGCCGATATGGAACTCTGCTTCAACCGCATCCGCCCCGAACTCCGAATGCCGGCCAAAAACATTCACTTCCCGGTCGAACTCGAAGCGTACTCGCAATCGTACGATCAGGTTCGCTGCGCGATCATGCAAGGAGGGCAGGGCGAGGTGAAACACTGGGCGTTCAACGACCCGCCGAAGCGCGAAGGCGAGTGGAAAGACACGCCGCCGCCCGTCGGAGAATATCTGAAGCTCAAAACTCGGATTACCGATTTGCACCCGATGACCGTCATTCAAAACGCTCGCACTTCCGGCGGCGGTTATGTGCCGCAAGTGCCGACGCGTGCCGCCACGGTCGGCCCGTTCGAAACTTGGAAAGCCGACACCATCTCGATCTGGCACCCTGGCCATCATGACAATCCGTTCGGGATCCGCCTCACCGCGCTCATGATCAGCAAGCGTTTACCCGACACGAGCGTGCCCATGTCTCTCTTAGCCAATCATCCGCACGTAAAGTTCAGCTACTACCGCGGCGGCATCGGCACCGTAGAAGCCGAAATGCATTAAGGGCTCTTATGCGCACACGCTCCCTCGCGCTTATAATCGCTTGCGGTTTTGCCGTCACCGCAAACGCCGTCGAAATCGGCCCCACGCCCGACGATTCCGACGCCATCTCGCCAAAAGAAAACGTCATCCGCCTCTTCGACGGCAAAACGCTCGGCGACTGCTACACCTGGCTCAAAGACACGCATCGCGAAGATCCGCGCAAGGTCTTTAGCGTCGTTGACGGCAACCTGCACATCAGCGGTGATGGCCTCGGTGCGATCGTTACCAACAAACGCTACCGCGATTACCACGCCATCATCGAATTCAAGTGGGGCGAGCGCAATTGGCACGATCGCGAGACGCACGCCCGCGACTCTGGCTTCCTCATCCACAGCAATGGCAAAGACGGCGGCTACGACGGCACCTGGATGCCTTCGCTCGAATGCCAAATCATCGAGGGCGGCGTTGGCGATTTCGTCCCGGTCCCTGGCGTCGATGAAAACGGCAAGCTCGTTCCGCTAACTTACTCTGCCAATGTCCGCCACGATCGCGACCAGGTCATCTGGAAAGAAGACGGAAAGCGCGAAACCTATAAACCGCACGCCTACAAACGCCTGAACTGGTTCGGCCGCGACCCCGATTGGAAGGACGAAAAGAACTACCGCGGTCCGCTCGATAAAGACAGCCCCCACGGCCAATGGACGCGCCTTGACGTCATCGCC